>JALNZD010000009.1 GCA_023229505.1 Bacteroidales bacterium
TAATAACCAATGAGTTATAAAACAAAGGAGATTATTTGCAGTTCTCAGAAAAAGAGGGGGTCAGTATCACCGGAATGGGGGGTCACCTTGCTCCGGAATGGGGGGTCAGGATCGACCGGAATATACAGCAAACATCTTAATGGCATAAGGCCGTATCTCTTTTGCTTTGTGGGCATTCAGCAACCGAAGGTTATATTTTTCCAGAACGATCCGGGTCAACCTCTCCACCTTTTCAGGAATTTCGGCAGGGACCTTTACCTCAAACTGGACAAAGTCGGTTGCCTTTCGGAAACCCAGCTTTTCCATATGATCTCTGTAATAAGGATAATTATAAATGGCCGAAAGACTTGAAATCTCATCAAAGCCTTCTATCAACATTCCCTCCGCGTCCATATCATTAAAGCCAAGAGGACCATGAATACCGGTCATCCCTTTTGATTTGCCCCATTCTTTTACCGTTTCTATTAATGCATGTGAAACTTCCGGATCATCAATAAAATCGATCCAACCAAACCTGACCAGTCGTGTATTCCATCGTTGGATCTCAATGGGATTAATAATCCCGGCAATCCGCCCTACAGGTATTCCATCGCAGTAAGCAATCCAGTATTCGGCTTCACAAAATTCAAAAGCAGGGTTCCTATCTTTGCGAAGCGTATTGATCTCATCAAACTTCAACGGCGGGACCCAAAATGCATTTCCTTTAAATAATTTAAATGGAAAGTCGACGAATTTCTTCAGTTCTTTAAGTGAATTGACCTGTTTGATCTCAATCTTATTCATATTGCGATCCTTTTATTTCAACCAAAGATAAGTTATCTTTTTACTCTTTACATATCCAGGATCCAGCAGCGCCGTCTGATATGCACCCTGCTGTCATAATTTTTCCAGATGCTAACGGCTTTCAAATTATCTTCAAGCTGCGGAAGGGTTTGTGCCAGTTTTATTCCATTATCTATAAAAGTCAAGTAAATATCCTGAAATACAAGTGCCAATAGTCCTTTCCCTTGGTAATCGGGCCGTACACCCACCAGGTACATGTGCGCCATATCATTTTTCCGGAGAGCACGCAGCAGGTGAATAAATCCGAATGGCAGCAATGATCCTTTGGTTTTCTGGAGCGCTCTGGAAAGACTGGGCATAGTTATCCCAAATCCAACAACATCATCCTGCGCATCGATTACTAATGATATAAAATCGGGGCGGATTAATCTTAAATATTTTTTTGAATAGTAATCTATCTGTCTTTTGGTCAGGGCTGTAAAGCCGTATAGGTCATGAAAAGCCTTGTTATAAATCGAAAACATCTTTTCCGTATAAGGCCGTAACTCTTTCACCTTCCGTGGTTTCAGCAAATGCATGCTATATTTCTGCAAAACAATGCGGGTAATTCTTTCCACCTTTTCCGGAATTTCAGAAGGAGTCCTGATCTCGTACTGAACCAGGTCAGTGGCCTTCCGGAAACCGAGTTTTTGCATGTGGTCTGCATAATAAGGAAAATTATAAATAGCTGAAAGACTGGAAATTTCTTCAAATCCTTCTATCAACATGCCTGCCGCATCCATGCTGGTAAACCCAAGTGGTCCGTGCAAAGTGGTCATACCTTTGGCCTTGCTCCAATTTTTAACGGTTTCAATTAAAATGCGCGATACTTCCTGATCATCGATAAAATCAATCCAGCCAAACCTGGCCAGCCTGGCATTCCAGCGTTCTACTTCATGATGGTTGATTATGCCGGCAATCCGGCCCACCGGTTTATTATCGCGAAAAGCAATCCAATATTCGGCTTCGCAATATTCAAAGACCGGGTTCTTATCTTCGCGAAGTGTTTTGATCTCATCAGATTTTATGGGCGGGACCCAAAACGAATTGTCCTTATATAATTGAAAGGGAAAATCAACGAATTTTTTCAGGGCTCTGCGTGAACTGACTTTTCTGATCTCAATTTCATTCATATTGGACTCCCTCTTTAATACCCAAGTAAACCCGCATATTTTACCGATCATACAAATATAACTTATTTATGATCCTGCTAATTAAGTTTTAGCAGGTCCCATCTGTTGATTTGAGAAAACATTATCTCGAATCCGCCTACATTGTTTTTCTGAAATTATCTTACTTTTGCCGCCTTATTATTATATGTTATGAGTGATCCACAGGAAAAAAAACAAAAGGTAGTACGCGAATTTTTCCTTACGAATATTGCGCTGAATAACAAGATTTCGGTGTACCTCATGGTCGTTGTCCTCATGGTGGCCGGGATGATTTCTTACATCAATCTGCCCAAGGAGTTGTTCCCCGAAATCGTAATCCCGACAGTTTTTGTACAGACCATTTACCCGGGAAACCCGCCGGTGGACATGGAAAATCTTGTCACACGACCGCTGGAGAAAGAGCTGGAATCAATCAAAGGTGTAAAGGAGATCAACTCCACCTCCTCACAGGATGTCTCTACTATCCTTATTGAGTTCAATACCAATGTAAACATCAAGGCGGCAGTGCAGGATGTAAAGGATGGGGTTGACAAGGTAAAGGGCGATCTGCCTGATGACCTTCCCCAGGATCCTATGGTTATGGACCTCGACTTCACTGAATTTCCGATCGTTTATATCAATCTTTCAGGTGATTACAGCCTGACGGAACTGAAAAAGTATGCCGAATTCCTTGAAGATGAGATCGAAGCCTTCCCTGAAATTTCCAGGGTTGATATAAAGGGACTGAATGAACGGGAAATACAGATCAACGTCGACCCGCTTAGTATGTCAGCAAGGGAGATTAGTTTTTATGATATCGAAAACGCAGTTGGCCTGGAAAACATTTCCATGGCTGGCGGCCAGGTGCGCCAGGGTGACACCCGCCGGTCGCTTAGGGTCATTGGCGAATTCAAAAACATGGAGGATATCCGGAACATCATTGTAAAGCATGAAGGCGGCGATATAGTTTATTTAAGGGACATTGCGGATGTTGTTGACGGGTTTGCTGACCCGAAAGACTTTGCCAGGTTGAACAAACAGCCGGTCGTATCCCTTCATGTGGTCAAGAAAGGAGGAGAAAACCTGATCGAAGCAACGGATAAGATATTCAAGTCGCTTGACCAGGCGAAGGAAAATGGTTCACTCCCTTCCGGCCTGCATATAACCATCACCAATGATCAGTCAGACATTATCCGCAGGCAACTGAGTGAGCTGGAAAACAGCATGATCCTTGGAATTATCCTGGTCGTACTTGTATTATTTTTCTTCCTGGGGGGCCGGAATTCATTTTTTGTCGGGTTGGCCATTCCCTTGTCGATGTTCATTTCTTTCCTCATTTTCAGCCTGATGGGGTACAAACTGAACATGATCATGATCTTCGCGCTTATCCTGGCACTTGGAATGATCGTTGACGATGCCATCGTCACAACAGAAAACACATTCCGGTATGTTGAAAGGGGTATCAGAAGAGGTGAGGCTTCGCGTTTTGCGGTGGGTGAAGTGGCTATCCCTGTTATCACATCGACCCTGACGACCCTTGTAGCATTCTTTCCTCTGATCTTCTGGCACAGTATTATCGGGGAGTTCATGAAATATCTTCCGGTTGTATTGATCATTACATTGGGTTCTTCCCTATTTGTCGCCCTGGTAATCACACCTGTTCTTACTTCTACTTTCATGAAATCCGGCAACCAGTTTCCGCCTGTCAAAAGAAAAAGGACACTGATAACAGTTTTGGTGATGACTGTTCTTGCAGCTATCTTTTATGCTATCGGGCAGAATACCGTTGGAAGTATTTTGGTGCTCCTGGCCCTTATCGGCCTGGCCAATCTTCTCTTTCTTAACAGAATCGGACGCTGGTTTTATGATAACTTCCTTGAATGGCTCGATCAAAATTACAGCAGGCTCTTAAAATTTGTTCTCAGGGGCAGAAACCCCTATTTAATACTTGGGGGTGCCATCTTTCTCCTCTTGTTCACTATCTTCCTCATGGGAGTAAGAAAACCGAAAGTCGAATTCTTTCCTTCCATGAATCCCCAGTATATTAATGTTCTGGCCAGGTTACCGGTCGGGACTGATGTTAACGCCACCAATAAATTTATGGTAGGATTGGAAGATAAGGTTTTCCAGGTAATGGAACCATATAAACCCATTGTCAAATCGGTTCTTACAACGGTGGGAAATGGAGCCAGGGGAGAAGATGAAGGGTTTGATGTTTCAGAGACTCCTAACAAGGGCTTAGTTACTGTAACATTTATCGATTATGAACTTCGCGGTGGCATCGACACCTGGGATGCGATGAAAGACCTGAGCGATGCGCTCATAGGAAAATATCCGGGAGTAGAGCTGTCCGTTGAAAAACAGGGGGAAGGTCCACCCACCGGCAAAGCTATCAACCTTGAAATTACGGGGCAAGACTTCGACAAACTGATCTACCTGTCCGATACCATAGAAAGCTACATAAAAAAAGCCGGTATTAGTGGGATTGAAGGGCTTAAAATGGACCTGAACGTAGGAAAACCGGAAGCCATTCTGAATATCGACCGTGAAAGGGCGAGGCGCTATGGCCTGTCAACTGCCCAGATAGCGATGACTATCAGAACCGCACTATTTGGTAAAGATATTTCTGATTTCAAAGATGGAGAGGATGAATATCCTATTCAACTCCGTCTGAAGGAACAATACCGCAATGATCTGTCTTCCCTTTTAAGCCAGGTTATCACTTTCAGGGACCCTACGAACGGGAGGATAGTCCAGGTTCCGATATCGGCAGTGGCTGACTTCACCTATAGCACCACTTATGAAGCCGTCAAAAGAAATGAGATGAAACGCATGGTGACCCTCTATTCCAATGTCATCAAAGGTTATAATGCGAATGAAATCAATGCTGAGCTGAAAACAATCATGGCAAATTTCGAAATGCCATCCGGTTATGAATATAAATTTACCGGTGAACAGGAGGAGCAGGCCGAATCAATTGCGTTCCTTATAAGAGCGCTTCTCATCGCACTGTCATTGATCATGCTGATCCTGGTATCCCAGTTTAATTCATTGGTCAAGCCGCTTATAATCATGACCAGTATTATCCTGAGCACGATTGGGGTATTTGGAGGCATAGCCACTTTTAAAATGGATTTCGTGATCATTATGACCGGGATTGGCCTGATTTCCCTCGCAGGAATCGTGGTGAAAAATGCCATCGTTCTGATCGATTACATCGATCTTGTCAAACTTAGAAAACGCAGGGAGATGGGACTCGATGACAGGGCAAGTCTTCCCCGTGATATTGAAATTCAATGCCTTGTGCAGGCAAGTAAAACCAGGTTGCGGCCGGTTCTTCTGACTGCGGCGACCACGCTACTGGGTTTGATCCCACTGGCATCCGGCATGAATATCGATTTTATATCACTGTTTGAGCATTTTGATCCCAAGATATACTTCGGAGGTGACAATGTTGCGTTCTGGGGGCCGATTTCCTGGACCATCATCTTCGGTCTGACCTTTTCCACTTTCCTCACGCTGCTTGTAGTTCCGGCAGTTTATAATATTTTGTGGCGGGTGAAAGTCAGAATTCCTTTTATGCGAAATAAAGTATTCTGACTGATCTTCTCCGGGTAGCTTACAAATATTTACCGCCGCATGCAACCCTTTCCTGTGAAATCTTGTCTTAAACTTACATTGACAGGATAAATTATGCCTGTTATTATTGCGTTGCATGCGTTCTTTGAAATATTGCATTTCCGGAGAAGAAGAAAATATAACTATTTATTCTTCCTTTGTGAATTAATTTACTATGTTTGTAATAGATAAGAAAGGTTAATTCGTTAATAAAACCCTTTTACCTGTTACGGCTAAAGGGGGGGTTTAAGTTTGATGTACTCTGATAAAGAATTGATCGAACGTTGCCTGGAGAATGATTCAAGGGCTCAGGAATTACTCTACAAGCGGTTTTCACGCCGTATGTACGGTGTTTGTCTGCGCTTTGCAAGGAATACATTGGAAGCTGACGACATCCTTCAGGAAGGTTATATCAAAGTTTTTTCATTCCTCAAGGAATTCCGTCACGATGGCTCTCTCGAAGGCTGGATCAGACGTATAATCGTCAACACAGCCATAAACTATTACAACAGCAAACAGAACGAATGGAGCGAGACGAGCATTGATAAGGCGGAGTCTTACCAATCTGTATCGGAAGATATTCTTGAAAAGATATCCACTGCTGATCTCCTGAACCTGATTCATGAATTACCTGAAGGTTACCGCCTGGTATTTAACCTTTATATCATTGAGGGCTATAACCACAAGGAAATTGCGGAAATGCTGAATATTTCAGAAAATACTTCCAAGTCACAGCTTTCAAGGGCCCGGATGGCTCTTCAACAAAGACTTACACAACGCAAACAATAATGACGATGGCAGAAAATTTCAACCATATCGACCAGATCATCCGGCAGAAGTTCGAAAACTTCGAGCCGGATCCGCCTATTCAGGTGTGGGAAAACATCAGGTCCGGCATTAAAAAGAACCCTCCCCCGCCATCTTCTTCCGGATTCGTTATGCCGATCATTGTTACCGTCTCCCTGCTGATCTTTGTCGGCGGATTACTGTATCATTTTTATATTGACGATTCCAGATCCACTCTCCTGAAGACTGAGGCTTCTGCGCTGTCAGTCCAGAAAGCAGGGGTAATTTCAACCGGATCTACCACGACTTCTGATGTTACTTTACAGGAAGAGTTTTACCAAACCCCGTCAGAAGTACCTGCTTCCAGTTTTTCATCCGAAAGTCTTAACCAGGCAATCCAGCATGATCAACAGCCTGTGATCCCGGTCAGGGAAGCTTTTGGACAAACCTATCCAGGTGACAGGAAACAGAAAAAGGCAAAAAATAATCCGTCAATCGCTTCGAATAGCCCATCGAGAAGTGGCCAATGGAAAGCCGGCCTTGTCCAGGCACTTACTGCCGGTGAACTCAGCTATGCCGATGCCCTGAAGTATGACCTGAGCCTTCGTGATATCAGGAAACTGTCAGGATTCCAGGATTATGCAAGGCATAGCCGTTCAGATTGGTCTATCGGGATTTATTTCAATCCGGAAGTGACCAGGTGTCAGGATGCAAGCATAGAGAATACGGTCAGCTACAACGCAGGTATCCTGCCTCAGGTTAGTTTTAACCGCTTTTTTATCCAGAGCGGCATCAATATGAGGTTTACCCATGACAAGGGTAATTATGCCGTCGATTATAACCGCTATTTAGGTACTTACGAAGATGTCTATGAGGTTACATTCGATTCCACTGAAAATGGTGTTATCCCGACCTATTTTACCCATACCGTTGAGGTATACGATACGGTAAACCATTATACCATATCTCAAACAAAAGCTAATTATACTTATCTGGAAATCCCGTTATTGTTCGGTTACCGGTATAATTTCGGCAGGTTCTCGATATTTGCCAAAGCCGGGCCGGCCGCATCATTCCTGGTCATCAGGAATGTACCTGGTGCCGGGTATCCTGAAGATAAAGCCAGGATCATCAACGTTGATTACCAGATACCCGCAAGGTCTGCAGTTAACTGGCAACTAATGATGGGAGCGGGATTTGACTATCAGCTGGCTGATAAATTCAGTTTCAGCCTGGAACCTACTTTCCGTTTTGCACTAAAACCGGAATACAACCTGCCGGATGGCGCCAGGGGGAATACAACTTCATTCGGTATCAGAGCAGGTTTGAATTACAACTTCTAAGCTTTCGATCATGAAAAAACTTTTACTCCCATTCAAAAGCAAGCAATTTCGCCGGTGGGGCCTGGCCTGTGCCACCCTGCTCGCATTGCTGGGCTTCATGATCATGCCGGCTTCAGCCCAGATAAACTTCCATCAGAAATATATCTTCCTCAGCGGCCAGCTTACCAACACCAATACCGGTGCCCCGATCGCAGACCACCAGATTTATATCAGCTCAGATTCCCTGATCAATAACGGATTCAGCTATTATGCAACAGCCAAAACCGATGTGAATGGTTTTTACCGGGATACTATCGCCACTACTTCTACAGATGGGATCATTAAAGTTTACCTGTACGACTTTGACAATATCATGATCCAGCTTGACCGTTATTACCGGTTCGTCTGGGAAAATAAGTATTTAATGTTCGCCGATTTCGCCATTTTCGACCCCAATGCGAATGAGGAACTGCAGGCTAATTTTACACCACAGGGTGATCCGCTGGAGGAAAATCCATTAAAAATCATCTTTAAGGATGAATCATTTGGAGTCAGCATCAAGTCATGGCTTTGGGACTTTGGGGATGGCAAAACCTCTACCGTGCAGGATCCTGAACATATTTATGATGAACCAGGGGTATATATGGTTACCCTGACTATCAGCGCACTTCCTGAATGCCTGGATTGTCTCACAAGCTCCATTACCAAACAGGTACAAGTCGGCCTCAGGGAGTTTCATCATATCGGCGGCCATGTATTTGCCCAATATTTTCCTATAGATTTAGGCCTGGCTTACTTGTACACCTATGATGCGGATAACAACCTGATCCCTCTTGATACTACGCAGATCGACACCCTGGGTTATTATTACTTCTATGAGCTACCCGAAGGAAAATACACCACAAAGGCCAGGTTGCAGTACGGTTCGGTGCTTTACGGGCAATTCATGCCCACTTACTTTGGCAATGTCTTTGACTGGCAAGATGCACAGGAAATTGTCCTTTCAGATGACGATAACTGGGAATGCGATATCAGCCTCATTCCTTCTGATGGCATCACTTCAGGCGAAGGACAGATTACCGGGCAGATCACTTATGATACATCCCTGATTGTCAGGACACCCATCCCGGCGGGAGATATTGAAATTCTTCTCCTGAACGGACAGGGAACCAGCCTGACCTGCGGGTTATCCGACATAGAGGGAAATTTCAGTTTTAACAATATTACCTATGGGACTTATCAGCTTTTCCCGGATGTGGCAGGGATATCCACTACGCCGATGTATGTGACTATTTCTGAAGATAAACCCTGGGTTGACGATGTAAGCCTGGTTATCTACCCCCAACAAATTACTTTTTCAATTCCTGAAAATATTTCGACCTTTATAGACAAAGCGTTTCTCATTTACCCCAATCCGGTTTCCGACCAGGCCAGGATTTCCCTCCAGGTTTTAAAGGCATCCGACATGACTGTTATGATCACTGACCTCCTGGGCAGGGTCATCTGCCGGCAGGATAACCAGTTACCGGAAGGATCACAGGAGATCATCCTCCCTGTGAGGGATTTGCCGGCAGGGTTCTACGAGGTGCTTATAATCCCTGAAGACAAGGTGATGATCTCAGGTAAGTTCCTGAAATCAAATTAATAAGAGCATCATTGCCATCTTTCACTATTTTTTCTTTTCTTTTCCGGGCAACTTTTTTCAAAGACCGGAGTCTTATCTACTGAAGGTATAAAGGATGAATTCCGATGATCAAATCATCGTAGGGTGTTTGGAAGGCAAGCGAAAAGCTTATAGCCTGCTCTTCAAAAATTATGCTTCGGTCATGCTGGGTGTTTGCATGCGTTACTGCAAGAACCGCATTGATGCCGAAGACGTGATGCAGGATGGTTTTATCAAGGTGTTCACCCAGATACATAAATTCCGCCGTGAAGGCTCTTTAGAAGGCTGGATCAAAAGGATCATGATCAATGCCGCTATCGATAACTATCAATCCAACCTGAAATATTCCTTCCATGAAGATGTCAGTGAAATCGTTCAATCTGCGGTAATGGATGATCATCCTGATGAAGATGATGACCTTGCGGACGAACTGAATATCTCCAGGGAAAAACTGATGGAAATGATCCAGGAATTGCCCGATGGCTACCGGATGGTATTTAACCTCTATGCAATTGAAAGTTACAATCATAAAGACATCGCTTCCCTGCTCGGGATATCAGAAAATACTTCTAAAACCCAATTATTGAAAGCCAGGAAAGCATTACGGAAAAAAATTGAAGCATTATTGCAACACAATCATGTCAACAGGGTTACAACGATATGAATACCAGGAATAAAATAGACGATCTTTTCAGGGAGGCCATGACCGGATACCAGGTTGAGCCTTCCATCGGTCTTTGGCGAAGGATCGAAAGGCGGTTTTTCCCGCCCTCGAAATACCGCCCTTCAGGCCTGATTACTTCCATCCTTTTACTGATAGTCGCAGGATTGATGCCATGGATACTCATTCCTGCCAATGATCAGGCTGAGAAAGAACCGACCCTCCCTGCCGGGAACATCCGTGAGGGATATCTTATTCAATCCGACAATCCGGAGCAGATTCACCAGAACAGAAATTACAAGACCGATTTGCCTGAAAGAACCTTTTCCATTAAACCTGTTGTTTACCTGGAAAATCCGGTTGACCCTGCCGGCGATCCAAGTGCCCAGTTCCTGGCATCGATTACTGACCCTTCCGAAGACCCTGCAATCTTTCCGATATTAAGCGCAAACCAGGTTGATTATACCCTTTCGCTGGAACGTGAGCCTGATCCGGTTTCTTTTTATGCTGATAAGTGGTTATATCGCATGCCATCGCTAAGGTCCGGATTAATGGATCCCGGATCTTTCAGTACTGATATTTTATCCGTACCTCATATTTCACTCACTTCTGCTTTCTCTCCCAAATACGAAAACGATTATTTCAGGAAGGCGGAAATCTCGGCAGGAATAAATTTCAACCCTTCCATCGTATTTTATGATCCGAATCCTTATAATAAAATGCTTGGCGCCGAAGCAGTTATCCATTATAAAATTTCTGCTTTCAGCATAATGAGCGGAATAGGTTTCAGCCGGATGGAGGATATAGGCTCCTACCAGGTCAATTATAAAACTAAGGATAGTGTGGGCTTTTACCTGCGTGTCGTTTCATTTACGGTCGATCCCAGAAATCCGGGCCAGATTACGTATGTCCTGGAGGAAGAACCGATATATGATTCTGTACCGCATTATATTATTGAAGATAAGACTAATTATTACTCCTACATTGATATTCCATTGGCTTTCGGTTACACATTCTTACAAAAAAGCCGTGTTTCCCTTACTGCTTCCGCGGGAGTGAAGTTTTCAGTACTTGTGGATAAACAGGAACCGACTGTGGATTTCTGGATATCTGATGCCGAACTGATCGATATTGAGCGACAAGTGCCGGCCAGGATGAATACCAACTGGAGATTCATTGCAGGACTTGATTTTGGATATCTCTTTACAGAAAAATTCAGCCTCCACCTGGAACCTGTCTTTGAGCAATATATAAGTCCTGTCTATGCCAAACAACCCGGGTATAAACCACGGAAACCATATGTTACGGGAGTCAGAGCCGGTATCCGGTATAACTTTTAAAGCATCAATGCTATGAAATCCCTGCAAATATTTACAATTACTTTATGGCTGCTCTTTCTTTCCTTAAACCTGCCAGCACAAAACCATTTAAATGTCACGGCTAAGGTCACTATCGGGGAAAGTTCCGGTAATGTCTCTGATACCTCCTGCCAGGCAATGTTTTCTGCCATTCCGGATTCCCTTACAAGTTACCCGTTTTTGTACCATTTCACAGATCTATCAACTGGCAATATCAATTCATGGCACTGGGATTTCGGCGATGGTTTCTCCAGCACGGAACAAAATCCATCTCATCAATATAACGACCCCGGGATTTACGAAGTTTGTCTTACCGTTAAAAACCTGAACGACACAACCGGCTGTTCCGACCAACTCTGCCAGGATGTCATTACGCTTGATTATTTCAGCCTGGGCGGACTTGTATATGCCGGAGAGTATCCACTTAATAATCCGGTTATGACCGGAGATACCGGCATTGCCTCACTTTACAGGATTGTCAATGAACAGGTCGTTTTCGTTGAAGATCATTATTTCCAGGACTACGGTTATTATTGGTTCGGATATCTTTTTACGGGGGATTACATCATAAAGATCGGACTGACGGAAGGATCCACGCATTATAACAATTACTTCACTACCTATTATGGCAATGATATTTTGTGGACAAAAGCAGATTTGCTGACAATATCCACTTCAAGTTACTATGATGCCGAAATCCATCTCCTGTCCGTCCAGGAACTGCCGATTGGTCCAGGGGTTATCAAGGGGTATGTCAATTTCGAGCAAAGCCATGAACTCAGCATGCCGCCAATTTCTCAGACTACCATAATCCTTTCGGATGTCAATCATTCACCGCTGCTTTTCACCATGCCCAATCCATCAGGATATTTTGAATTTACCGGGATTCCTTATGGCACTTATTTCCTGAACGCTGATGCAACCGGTAAACCTTCAACAATTGTTACTTTTACTCTTTCGGAAAGCTCCCCATTGGCTGAAGGGATCAACCTGACCATATTCGGATCCAATGTTTATGGCATCCAGGAAGTATTGGAAAAGGGTATTTCTTTTATCCGTATTTACCCTAACCCGGTAATCGAAGACCTGCATGTCAGCGCATTTTCTCCTGTATCTGCCCATGTTGATATCAATGTCGTTGATGTCACAGGGAGAAGTTACTATTCACATGATGAAATGCTCGAAACGGGTTTCAACCAAATCCTCATCCCGGCTGCATCTCTCCCGGCTGGTGTCTATTTACTGATTATGCAACCTGAGGGAAGCGCCCAGCGCATCACGGGGAAATTCATTAAATAATTCCCCCGCCAGGTATTATCTTTACTAACTTTGAATCTGTTTCGAAACCTTAAACCAGGGATGGGAAAGATATACCTGTTACTCGCAATTGTCCTGTTATACCTTGGAAGCAGCGCCCAGGTCGGCTGGCGTGAGGGTGAAATGGAAATTAAAGTAACAATCGACGGGCCCTGGCAAGCTGCTGAACTTAGCCTTCTTGACTTGAACGGGGATATATACAGCCATGCCGGCTATGCTTTACTCTATGTAACACCTGAAGAATTGGAGAGGGTTAAATCCGGCGGGTTTACTTTTGAAATCCTTAAAGCCGGCCTGAATGAATATTTCAAAAATTTCTGGTCAACCCGCGACCAATACCATACCTATGATGAGATCATTCAAACGATCAATACACTTTGCATAAGTTACTCATCGATATGTAAAAAATATGATTACGGACTTTCCGTGGAAGGCAGGCAACTGGTTGCGATAAAGATTTCCGACAATGTAAACTATGATGAAAATGAAGCCGAAGTAATGTTCGATGGAGGAATCCATGGTGATGAAATAGGCGGGCCGGAGAACCTGATCAGGTTTGCCGGGTCTCTTTGTGAGAGTTATGATATTGATCCTGAGATCACCAACCTTATTGATAATCGTGAAATCTGGCTCTATGTTATGGTCAACCCCGACGGTAGGGTGAATATGGTCCGGTACAACAGCAACGGTGTCGATCTGAACCGCGACTGGGGCTATATGTGGGATGGCGAAGGTTATAGTCCGGGCTATTACTCACAGGTCGAAACAAGGTCCTTGAGAACATGCATGATGGAAAACCAGTTTGTTGTCCATACAAGTTATCATAGCGGAACAGAATTTCTTGCCTACCCCTGGAGTTACCGCCCTGATCCCTGTCCTGACCTGGCTCATATCGACCATCTGGCAGGTATTTATTCCTCATCTTCCGGCTATTCTGATTTGCCTTATGAGCAAGGTTATACGGGTATGTATCCCATTAATGGCAGTTCAAAAGATGTTGTTTATGGTGTGATGGGATCAATTGGCTGGACGATAGAGATATCCTCTGATAAACAGCCTCCGGCTTCACAGATCCAATATTATTATGACCTCAATGAGCCGGCAATGGTTGCCATGATTGAATATGCCGGCTACGGCATCAGCGGGACAGTCTATGATGCGACGACCGGTGATCCTGTTGCTGCCACCATTTTCGTTAATGATTATTATCCATGTTATAGTGATCCTGTAATCGGGGATTATCACAAATACCTGCTGGCGGGTAACTATTCTGTCACAGTTACAGCCAATGGCTATCAGCCTCTTACCCAAACTACAACTATAGTCAGCAACAACAACACCATCGTGAATTTTGCTCTTCAACCTGAATACCACCAATTCGCCTACCGGGTCATTGCCTGCCATATACCGGGAACTAATTTCGCCGATGAGGCTAAGACGTTTGCTGCTTTATCGGAACCGGATGGTGTTAACTATTCCATCGGCAAATCGGGCTGGATCATCCTTGATATGCAGCAAGATATTCTGGATGGCCCTGGCATCGAGGTCATTGTGCACGAAGGTGACAGCGATCCGGAGGGATTTGCCTGTTTTGCAGGTACAAGTATGGATGGTCCGTGGACTTTCCTTGGCGACGGAATGGGCACTGCGACTTTCGATTTTTCTTCCAATGGTATCTCAGAAGCCCGGTATATCCGTATCGAAGATGACGGCAATGTCCAGGCCAATGGAGATAATGCAGGCTTCGACCTTGATGCCGTTGAAGCTCCGGAACAACCACAGGTTATTTTTCTCACTCTGGACTGCCAGATTGCTGATCCTTCAGGGAATGAAAACAGCCGGATCGACCCGGGAGAGAATGTTGATCTTATTATTACCCTTCGCAACCTTGGCGGTATGATGATGGAAGACGGCCAGGTTTACCTGAATATTGACCCTGAATTTATGTCAGTTTCCAATCCTGATGCGGACCTCGGAAACCTGAATTTCGGGGATAGCATTCAACTGACTTTCGAGACGAATTGCAGCTTTTTTTGTCCTTTGGAAGAAATACTGATGATGGTGTTGAATATCACCTCCAATGATGGTGCCTACGAGCAAAGCTTCCCGATAAATTTCACTTCCGGGGCCATCGTTGAAGATTGGGAAACAGGAAGTTTAACAAAGTTCGACTGGTTGCCAAGCGGAAATAAACCGTGGGCCATCAATTTTCTCGATATGTACGAAGGAGTCTATTCCGCCAAATCAGGCAATATTAACAATAATCAGATCTCAGCATTGCAGGTTATTTTTGATGTGATTGGATATGATGACATCTCTTTTTATCGCAAGGTCTCTTCGGAAGCGGGTTCTGATTTCCTGAAATTTTACATCGATGATATGCTTATCGACCAGTGGTCAGGAGAAAAGTCATGGGAATTACAAACTTACCAGGTTAAACCCGGCATTCATACATTCAAATGGACCTTTGAAAAGGATAATTTGAACAGCCAGGGACTTGACGGGGGCTGGCTGGATTATATCGTCTTCCCGTCCAGTAATCTTAATGGAACATTGAAAACGTTAGCCAATGCTATCCCGCATGAGTTTTGCGGTCCGGGTGAATCACAGCTTGGCGCTTATGTATTAGGAGGAACGGGCAATTATAATTTCATCTGGACACCTTCTTCAACACTGACTGATCCAGCAGTGCAGTTTCCGATTGCCAGTCCTGCGGCTACTACTCTGTATTCTGTGAGCGTTAATGATGGCGAAAATACTGTATCCTCTGATATTGAGGTTATTATAAACTCCATTCCTGAAACTCCCGTTATCGTGCAGGAAGGTGACTCGTTGATCTCCATGGCAGCAGAAGGAAACCAGTGGTTCGACAATAATGGCTCCATTAGCGGGGCTACCTGGCAGGTCTTTTATCCGCCGGTTGAAGATGATTACTTTGTCATGGTGACCAATTCATCCGGCTGCTTATCTGATACTTCCAATGTGATTCATTTTCTTTTTACGGTTATTAGTGAGGAAGAATCCGCCCCTGCCATCTTCATTTATCCAAATCCATTACAAGAAAAATTAAATATCATTTTCCTTCAGAAACCAAAAACCGGTATTTTTATCAGGATAACCGATATCCTGGGAAGAGCTGTGGCACATCAAACAATTGAAAGACCTGGCTTACAAGGAATTATCATTTTATCGACGGCAGAATTGAAAAAAAGCTTATATTTGATCGAAATCTGGAATTTGGAAGGAAAATTGCTGATCTCGAAGAAATTAATCAAACATTAAAT
Source organism: Bacteroidales bacterium (assembly GCA_023229505.1). Taxonomy (NCBI): domain Bacteria; kingdom Pseudomonadati; phylum Bacteroidota; class Bacteroidia; order Bacteroidales; species Bacteroidales bacterium. Next base: position 15,983 of record JALNZD010000009.1, read on the forward strand.
TCCTATCTCCATGAAAAATATCTTCTTAACGCTGCTAACCGGACTTTTTATAAGTCTTTCGGCTTTCGCTCAAAATTACACTGTTACGGTTTTCGGAACCGTTATGCTTGTCAGTGGAAATACCATCAGTCCAGTGCCTGATCAGGAAGTCATCATCACAGTCGACAGTTCCAACGGCGGTTTTACTTATCAAGATACTGTTTATACCGATGATTCGGGATATTATGAAGATGTGATCAGTATTTCAGGCTATTCAGGGTACGAATATGTACAAGCCATGACCCTTGATTCATGTCTTGGGCAGTACCTATATAACGGGCAGTTTATTGCACCGGGTGCTACATTGCAGCCAATGGATTTTTATTTGTGCAACACCGGTGGGGGTTGGAACGGGTGTGAAAATTATTTCATTTATAATTATGATTATAATGAACCTTTTACGCTGACATTTGAAGGATTTCTTTACAATGGCCCGGGTGCGCAATATTATTTGTGGGATTTTGGCGATGGCACAACAGGCGAAGGACAGACCGTGACGCATACCTTCCCTTCAGGACAGGGTAATAACGGAATTTATATGGTAGGATTATCCACCATGGTCATGGATTCAATGGGTGATTCCTGTTTTTATACTTCCTACCAGGAAGTCTGGCTTAACAGCCAACCTGAGTGTTACGCTTATTTTTCATATTATCCTGACAGTTCGAATGTGCTGACTATCAACTTCCTGGATATGAGTTATAATCCTAATGGCACTGCTCCGGATTCGTGGTTCTGGGAATTTGGAGACGGCACCAGTTCAACACTACAAAACCCGGTACATACTTATGCTGATACAGGATATTACATAGTATGCCTGACAATTGCAGATAGCTCAAGTATGTGTACCAACACATACTGTGAAGAAGTATTTACCGGATATCCACCGCCTCCGAGCGAATGCGAAAGTTACATCATACCTTATAATATGTATGGACTGACAGTGGAATTTGAAGGTTATACTATCAGCCAGTATGAAACAGAATATTACTGGGAATTTGGAGATGGAGTAACAGCTACAGGTCAGTTCGTTTCTCATACATACCCTTACCCGGGAATTTATATCACCACATTGCAAACCATAGATGCAACAAGTTGTACCTACGAGACTTCAATGGAAGTATGGGTGGATACTCTCAACCAGGGATGCGGCACTTATTTCAGTTACGAACAGATTGACAGTCTGACTTTCACATTCACCGGCATTGTTTACCTGAATAATGGAATGACCTACCCGGATTCGAGTACGGTCTATACCTGGGATTTTGGTGACGGCACCACCGGAACCGGCCAAACCATCACTCATACTTTCCAGGAAAACCCGGCCGGCGGTTATACGGTATGCCTGACATCAACGATTGTTTTACCAGACGGTAACTCTTGCACTGCCAACTATTGCGAGGGTATTAATCTAGTGATCCCCACTTTCTATATATATGGATCAGTTTTCCTGGGAAATAACCTTGTTGCAGATCAGGCGGTAGTTCATCTTATGACCATGGATACTACATGGCAAAATGTCGTTGAAGTTCAATCGACTACGATTGATTCAGGCGGATTTTATTCCTTCCCGGAAGTTTCGATGTACAATTCATGCATTTATTACATCCAGGCCGAGTTGACAGAGGGGTCTGCCTATTTTGGGCAGTATATTCCGACTTATCACATCAGTTCCTTAAACTGGGAAGAGGCTACACCCTGGCTCCCGCTTATGAACTGGCCTGCCAATATTTTCATGTTAACAGGCGACTCGACAGACAGCGGCAATGGTTCCATAACCGGTGTGGTATCCAACCTTGGGTCAAGAGGGTTCATGAATGATGTCGAAATTGTTCTGATGGATGCAGATAAAAATCCTTTGACTTATTTACGTTCGGATGAGCAGGGATCATTTATTTTCGAAGACCTCGCTTATGGCACTTATGTTATACATGCAGAAATCATGGGAATTCATACGATCCAGGCCCAGGTTACCCTGAGTGCTGACCAGCCGGAAGCATACGTCCAGGTCCAGGTCAGCGGTGGAGAAGCCTATGTAGTGTTTGGCGTGCCGGAACAAAATGTTGTTTTGGATAAAGTAGGTGAGATTTATCCCAATCCTGTAAATGACAACCCCAAATTTGACATCACTGTCAGAAAGCCGGTCAGCCTGGAGATCAGCATTTTCGGCCAGACCGGTCAATTGATGGATGTCCGGGTTTTATCCTTAGGTACAGGAATGCACAGCATAAAGCTCGACATCGGTTCACTAACGGTTGGTTTGTATCTTCTCAGGCTAACGACCGGACAAGGTGAAGTGGTAAGCCGCAAGTTCTTGAAAGTACAGTAAGTTCTTTCCAATCCCTTCGGGATTAGGTCATTTTTCATACTTTTTTTGGCGAGAGGCTGCCTTAACCGGCAGTCTCTTTTTAATGAGATGACATCTCGATTGAGAAATCTTTCCACTCTGATTTTATTATCTTTGCTATATAAATATCAATGGTAATGAAAAATATAACTTTTCTCCTATTCATCCTCCTGTCACAGGTTCTCAATTCCCAGGATACTTTTTCCATCATAGCAGTCGACACCATTACCGGCGAGATCGGAAGTGCCGGCGCCTCCTGTATTGATGAAACCCAGATTGAAGGAGGAGCGCTGATTATCAGCGATGTCATTCCGGGCCGGGGTGCAATCCATACCCAATCCTACTGGAATCCGACCAACCAGCAGAATGCCCATGCCCGCATGGTGGAAGGGATGAGCCCACTGGAAATTATTGACTGGCTCTCTACCCACGATGCTCAAAATAACCCTACCGTGAGACAATATGGGATCGTCGACTTTGACACGCTTGGGCACGCACGGTCGGCGGGATTTACCGGGGCTAACTGCTTGAATTACAAGAACCATATAACCGGACCGAACTATGCCATCCAGGGAAATATCCTGCTCGGCCAACAAATCCTTGACAGTATAGAGGCCCGCTTCCTGAATACTGAAGGTTCCTTTGCGGAAAAAATGATGGCTGCACTTCAGGGAGCCAAAGTCATTGGTGCCGATACCCGCTGCACTGAAAACGGCACTTCCTCGCTTTCGGCCTTCATCCGGGTGGCAAGACCTGCAGATACCGCCGGGGGCTTTTATTGCGACCTCAATGTCCCGTCATTACCCGCAGGCATGGAACCTATCGATTCATTGCAAACTCTTTTTAATGAATGGCTGGGTACCGTCGTGGGATTGAAGGAGAGCCGCCCTGAATCTGAGTTGCTGATTTATCCTAACCCAGCGTCGACTTATTTTATAGTTGACAGTAGGCAGTTGACAGTAGGCAGTCAGCAGTCCCTGAAAATTGTTATTTACAATATGCTGGGTGAAAAAATCAGGGAAGTGAGAACGGAAGAAAAGGAAACCTGGAGGGTCAAGATAGATGTGTCAGGTTATCAGCCTGGGATTTATTTTGTAACGGTTCTTGATAAATCTGCCCCGGTCCTGACCAGGGAGCTGATTATAATTAAGTGAAGCACGAAACAGGATGCAGGATTTTCCAGTGACTTCTGACAGTTGACTGTTGACTGTTGTCCAACTGCCAACTGTTCAACTGCCTATTGATCAGCCGCATACCATTCTGCAGATGAGGTGGGAGTTTCTCTTAATCGCAAACCAAATAATTTCAGTTTATTTGGAAGAAGATCCTTTATTTTTCCAGCCATATCGGCAATCATATTCTCAGTGGTAGGTTGGTAATCCAGCAAGACGATCTTTTCATAATTCTTCATCAGCATATCCAGCAGGTCTTTTGGCGAAGCGCTGTTAAGAACAAGTGCATGGTCAAACCGATCAATAATTTGTTGTTTGATTATATTTTTCAGATCCTTGAAATCGATCAGCATACCGTTTTTCGGGGAGGCATCATCCTGCATGGGAGAACCGATGACTGTTACCACCAGCGTGTAAGAGTGCCCGTGGATGTTTTTACAAAGACCGTCATAGCCGAGAAGTGCATGGGCCATATCGAAGGTGAACTCTTTACTGATCCGAACAACTGGCATATTTGTAGTTTTGAGTGACAAATTTACAAGATTTTCAGGTATTGAACGATAATAAGCACGCAGATCAGGACAAGTCCAGCGCCGCCAATTGTTTCAGCAGTTCTACCGAAATTCATCATGCCCCGCTTGCCTGCCTGCACGCCTGCGATCGTCATCAGGAATACCATTCCAAAAACAAATCCCGCCAAAATCAGGATATCAGGATAAAGGATTCCAAGGCCCATGCCCAAAAGGCAGGTATTGATGCTGATGACGAAAGCGAAACCCATTAATATGCGCCTGCTTTCAACGGCCATGGTCCGCTGTGCTGCACCCAACCTTCTCGCGTCAGCAAATATCCGGGCCCCGATAAAAAAGATTATCATCACCGCTACCGGGATTTTCAGGTCATGAAAAAATCCCTTTATGCTGAACCCTATTACCCAGCCTACAGCCATCATTACCGTCTCAAAAAGGGCAAAGACAAATGCTATCCGCAACGCTTCCTTCCACAAGATACAGCGGTAAACACTGCTGTTCAGCGCCACCGAAAACGGCACCAGGCTCAGGAGGAAGGAGATGAGGAGGAGCGGGAGGAGGCTCATAATTCAAAGTTCAAAGTTCAAAGTGTAAAGTGCAAAGTGCAAAGTGCAAAGTGCAAAGTGCAAAGTGCAAAGTGCAAAGTGCAAAGTTCCTAATTTCAAGTTTCAAGTTTCAGAGTTCCATTCTTCTGTCTTCTAATCGCCAATCAATCCCACTATTTTCTCCAGCCATTCTGCATCCACTTCATCGAAAGAGCCATGCTCTTTGCTATCGACGTCAAGCACGCCAATGATGTTGTCTTTACTATTTCTTACCGGAACGACGATTTCGGATTTAGAGCGGGAATCGCAGGCAATGTGGCCGGGGAACAAGTGGACGTCAGGGACAACAATCGTTTCTGCGGCATTTATTCCGGCCCAGCAAACCCCGGTGTCCTTCTTCAGTTTAATACAGGCCAGGCTTCCCTGGTAGGGGCCGACGATCAGTTCACCATGGTCGAGGAGATAAAAACCGGTCCAGAAGTAATAGTCCATCTTTTGATGCAACACGGCAGCGATAGTTGACATGCAGGCAATCATGTTCGGTTTGTCCTTCAGTAATTCTTCAAGTTGATCGTATATCCTTTGGTATCTTCCGGTTTTCTGGGTTTCTGTCATATTAAATTATTCAATATGCCTTCAAAATTAAACATTAAACATTAACTTTAAGTTCTCATTCTAAACCAAAACTTATGAAATCCATAAAAGGAACACAAACCGAAAAAAACCTCCTGAAAGCTTTTGCCGGCGAATCCATGGCAAGGAACCGTTATGATTTCTTTGCCAAACAAGCTAAAAAAGAAGGGTTGGAGCAGATCGCTGCCTTGTTTACGGAAACTGCCGGGAACGAGCAATCGCATGCCAAACAGTTCTTCAGATACCTGGAAGGAGGAATGGTGGAGATCACAGCTTCTTACCCGGCCGGTATAATCGGTAATACGCTCGAAAACCTTAAGGCTGCCGCTGAAGGCGAACATGAAGAATGGGCGAGCCTCTATCCTGAATTTGCCAGGATCGCAGAGGAAGAAGGCTTTAAAGAAGTAGCCATAACTTTCCGGCTCATTTCTAAAGTGGAAAAAGTACACGAGGAAAGGTACTTAAAGCTTCACAGAAACCTGGAAGAAGGAAAGGTATTTGAACGGGAAGGAAAGGTGGTATGGAAATGCCGCGTTTGCGGATACCTGCATGAAGCAAAAAAACCACCGCTGAACTGCCCGTTGTGCCATCACCCGCAGGCTTATTTTGAGCTGGTGGAAGAAAACTACTAATGAATAATTTTAAATTTAAAATTTCTCAAGTTCGACAGTAAAGTGCCTCAGAATCGTCGCTTCCCGGGTAATGCGAAGTCCGGTTTTGATCTCATCACGTCGGTCCCAGATATTTTTCAGGCAGGCAGCCACGTAATCCATGTGGTTATTGGTATAGACCCGCCGTGGGATGGCCAGGCGCATCAGTTCCAGCTTCGGGTAACGGTTCTCCCGTGTTACGGGGTCACGGTCTGCCATCAGGGTACCAATCTCCACGCCCCTCACGCCGCCTTCGATGTAAAGCTCCACTGCGAGGGTCTGTGCCTGGAATTGTTCTTTCGGTAATTTAGGTAAAAATTTACGAGCATCGACGAAGATTGCATGGCCGCCATAAGGTTGCTGCACCGGGATACCAAAGTCGGAAAGCAGTTTACCCAGGTAAGCCACCTGCTCTACCCTTGTTTCCAGGTAATTGAATTCCGTCCCTTCATAAAGCCCCTGTGCCAGCGCGTTCATATCGCGGCCCGACATCCCCCCGTAAGTGATATATCCTTCAAAAAGAATATTAAAGACACTGGCCTGGCGGTAGAGCTCCTCCTCGCGGAAAGCGATGAACCCACCCATATTCACAATCGCATCTTTCTTGCTGCTCATGGTCATGGCATCCACATAACTCATCATTTCCTTGACGATATCGCGGACAGAAATATGCCCAAAACCCGGCTCACGCTTTTTTATGAAATAGGCATTCTCGGCAAAGCGTGCGCCGTCAAGGATAACCAATACCCCATATTTTTTAGCCATGGCGGAAACAGCTTTCAGATTTTCCATCGAAACTGGTTGTCCTCCGGGTGTATTGCAGGTCACGGTGACGATAATCATGGGAATCTTCTCCCGGGGGCTTGCTTTCAGGACCCCCTCCAGTTTTTCAAGGTCTATATTGCCTTTAAAAGGATGATACACTGAAGTATCGTATGCTTCTTTTATGGTGCAGTCAACTGCAGTGGCATGACGAAACTCGATATGTCCCTTTGTAGTGTCGAAATGGGCGTTGCCGGGAATTATATTGCCTTCTTTCACCAATACTGAAAATAAGACATTCTCGGCAGCTCTGCCTTGATGAGTGGGCAGAAAATAATCAAATCCCAGGATCCCCTGGATCGCTTCTTTCATTTTGAAATAGGAGGAAGCCCCTGCATAGCTCTCGTCACCCAACATCATGGCCGACCATTGGAGGTCGCTCATGGCCCCGGTGCCGGAATCGGTCAGAAGGTCGATAAAAACGTGTCCGCTCCGAAGGTTGAATAAATTGTATCTGGCTTCTTTTATCCATTCCTGTCTTTCAGCTTTAGAGCTGCGGTATAGAGGCTCCACCATTTTTATCTTATATGATTCAGCAAAAGGCAATTTCATGGGAGGATTAATTGAAAATTGAAAATTGAAAATTGAAAATGGAAGCAGGATTAGTGATTAGTTGTACTGCTTACAATGAATGAAATGATCAACAATGAAATTCGTCCCTGTTCTTCAGATTCAGGTACATGAATTTTTTAGATTTGAATTGCCTGTAAATCATTAAATAATGCTGTTACTTGCATCATCAAAAATAAAAAAAATTTTTACTTTTAATGAAAATGCAACCCAAGATATTTTATTTTGTCTTTACCGTTGAATAATCCAAACAGGAAACCGGAAGTGGAGCAGACGGATATCAGCAGAGATATCATAGATCGCAGCAAAAAAGGGGACAGGCAGGCTCAATACCAGCTATATAAGATGTATGCCAGGGCCATGTTCAACATCTGCTATCGAATGATGAACGACAAATCCGAAGCTGAAGACATGTTGCAGGAATCATTTTCAGAGGCGTTCCGCCGGCTTGACAGCTTCCGCCACGAATCTACATTCGGGGCCTGGTTGAAAATGATCGTGATCAACAAGTGTATCAACGAGATCAAACGAAAGAAAGCCCAGTTAGAGTTCTTTGATGATATGTCGCCTTTTGAAGAGGAAGAAGAACTCCAGGATGAACAGGAAATGGGGTTATCTCCGGATAAAATCAAGAAAGCAATGGAGGGGATACCTAAAGGAAGCAGGATGATTTTCTCACTTTATTTACTTGAAGGTTATGATCACCAGGAGATATCGGAAATCCTGAACATCAGTGAATCAAATTCAAAGACGCAGTATATGCGGGCTAAACAAAGAATTAAAGAAATATTAAAAACACAGGTTTTATGAGTATTGACGAATTAGAAAAATATATCCTTGATCATCGCGGGCAATTCGATGATCAGGAACCCGACCCGGCCTTATGGGAGAAGGTTGACACAGGCAAAGCGCCTGTGATCCGGATTAATTGGAAAGATATTGCCTGGAAAGCCGCGGCTGTGGCTGCTATTTTCGTGGCATCTTATTACTTCCACGATTACATGGCATCCCGGAAACAATCGTCCCAGAACCTCATGAGTAAAAATGCTGAAGTTAATTCACCGATAGTAAGGGAATTGATCGAAGCGGAAGCCTATTACACTTCACAAATCGACATGAGAAAAGAAGAGGTATTCCGGCTGACCGCATCCAATCCGGAAGTGCGCCGTGAAATAAACCTTGAAATGGTTGAACTTGACAGGGTTTTTACAGAATTGAAGGAGGATCTGAAAGATAATGCAGACAATGAAGAAGTCATAGAAGCCATGATCCAGAACTACCGCCTGAAGCTTGACATCCTGGAAGAAATGCTGCTTCAGCTAAAACAATCAAACGAATCTCAAAATGAAAAAAGCCATGAAGACACACCTATCGAATTATAAATACCTGGTGATTTCCGCCTGCCTGGCCATTAGTTTTTCGCTGACCGGCCAGACTTTCGAGAATAGCCGGACACTCAGGGAGGCATACAGGATCGCCTCGAACGTGGAGGTACAGGTGATCAACAAATACGGGGATATTCATCTGATTCCATGGGAAAAAGATTCCGTTGTTTTTGAGATTGATTTTTCCGTAACCTCCAATAAACAAGCTAAAGCCGATAAGATCTTTGATTATATCGATTTCGATTTTAAAGCGACAGCTTATTACGTGATCGCCCAGACTGTTTTCGAAGGGCAGAACACTATCTGGAGCGAAATGGCAGATGTTGCCAGTACGATTTTCAGCAGCGGAACCAGTACACGGATCGATTACACGGTTTATTTTCCTGCCGGGAACGACATCAGGATCGAAAATAAGTTTGGAAACATATACACCACGGATCATACCGGTAGAGTCGATATCAATTTATCTAACGGTGATATGAAGGCACATACTTTCAGTGGCCCGGCCAGGCTTAAAATCGAGTTCGGGAATGTGAGCATTGACGAGATCACCAACGCGAATATTTCGCTTGGATATGCGGAATTCAACCTTGAAAAAGCGGGTGAGATCAATTTTGAAACCCGTTCATCCAAACTGTATCTTAATTCGTGTGAAAAACTTCACCTGGATTCAAAACGGGACCGTTATTACATCAAATCAGCCGCAGAATTGACGGGTGATGTCTTTTTCTCCTACCTGAGCCTTGATAAAGCAACGTCGAAAATCAATCTTAAAACTAATTACGGTGATTTTAAACTCCTTGATATCTCAGAAACTTTTCTTCGCATGGATTTCTTCTCTCAATATTCGGATATTACGTTATACCTGAATGACGAACACCTGTATGAGCTTGATATCATAAGGGATGACCATTCACAGGTCATTTCCTCGACTGCCCTGCTCTCACAGAAGGAGGATCCGGTAGATGGCGTTGATGACACCTTCCGCTCGGTAATTACAGCTGGAAACCCTGTTAAATCAAAGGTTCCTGTAAATATCCATATTAAATCCGGTAAAATTTATTTAATGGGGTCATAAATATTTTTGAAAAATGTAACCTTCGAGAAATCATCTTGTCTTTAACATTAAAATTAATAATCATGTCAAAATATATGAAAACAAAAAATGTCATGCCTGGGCTCTTTCTTCTGATGACCGGGCTCATGTTTACCGGATGCTATGATCACTGGCGCCATGTGGAAGGAAACTATGATGTCACAACCGAAACCCGTCAATATACTGCTTTTGACAGGGTGATCAATGAAGGTAGTTTTGATGTTTACATAATCCAGGACGGTTTGAGTGAAGTGATGATTGAAGCCGAATCAAACCTCATTCCCCTGATCAGGACCCGCATCCAGGGATCTGCCCTGGTGATTGATACCCAGGACGATCTCAGGAACAATTACCCGATGAAAATTTATGTTCATACCAATGAGCTCGATGAAGTAAAACTCAGCGGCTCAGGATTGATGCACGCAGAGGATATTGTTACCGGAGATCTGGAAATCCATCTTTCAGGGTCCGGAGAAATATTCTTTTCCGGTACAGCCGAGGACGTAACATGTTCCATCTCTGGTTCCGGTTCAATAGATTTAGGCCTGGTCTGCAATGAATTGAATGCTGATATCAGCGGCTCCGGTGAAATGGAGGTTTGGGGCACTGCAAACAATGGGGATTTTCATATTTCCGGATCTGGCTCTATCCATGCTTATGACCTGACGCTCCAAGAGTGTTATGCTAAAATTTCCGGGTCAGGAGACATGTATCTGACTGTCGAGGATTACCTTAATGTCAAAATCTCAGGAAGCGGTGATGTTTATGTTATGGGGTCCCCGGATATAGATACTGATATAACCGGTTCAGGGGCAGTAATTCATCCTTAATAAATTACTTAATAATTACATGAGAGAAATGAAGATAACGTCAAGAATATTCATGATAATTGCCCTGGCTTTGTTGATTTCACTGGCAGAAGCGCAGGAAAATCAAAAACAGGCCGGGTTCAGGTTTGGAAATACTACAGGTTTTACCGGCAGGATCATTACGGAAAACAACTTTGCTTTTGAAGGCATACTAGGGTTCAGGAATGGCGGGGCGCAACTATATGGATTGTTTGAAGTCCGGAAACCACTTTATTTAAACCGGGTGGAAAACATGTTCTTCTATTTCGGCGGTGGAGCTCATGTAGGTTTTGTCCGCTGGAATGAATATGATTATAACTACGATCCTTTCGACAGTGATGAGGATTATATGGATGATAATAAATACTGGCATACCGGACCGGCATTTGGCCTCGATGGCATAATCGGGATGGAATATTTTTTTAATTCCGCTCCTATCAGTCTTGCTATCGATTTTAAGCCATTTTTTGAACTATATGGACCTTTTTATCTGAGGGCAAATTTCTGGGATTTCGGATTCCATGTGAGATATAACTTCTGAATTCTGCCCGCCCGAACGACGTTCAGTCGGGCGGGAGTTCTGAGTTCTGAGTTCTGAGTTTTTATTTTTAATTTTTAATTTATTTTTTACAATGAAAACAAGAATACTAATAATTGGATTAATGACTTTAGGAATCATTGCGGTGTCTTATGGTCAGGAAGAAAAAAGCAAAGAAATGAAGACTATTTTCGGGAATACTGATCACAGGATCAGTCATGGCGGGTATGCAGCCCTTTCGGTTGGATATACTCAAATCGATGGAGAGGATGTTATGACTCTTGGCGGCCGTGCCGGTTGGTTGATTGATCATCATGTTACGATCGGGCTTGCCGGGAAAGCCTTTATGAACTCAGTTTTTATTGAAGGAGACTTTCCAAATATCACTGAAAATGGATTGTACCTGTCGGGTGGTTATGGTGGATTTTTCGTTGAGCCGATTGTTGCTCCAAATTTTCCGGTACATGTTTCATTTCCAATACTTATTGGTGGTGGTGGTTTAGTTCTGAATGATCAAACCTGGCATGATTATAACTGGGAAAATGATTATGATGAGCCTTATGATTGGGACTCCTATTTTGTTGTCGAGCCCGGAGTGGAAATCGAACTGAACGTAATAAAGTGTTTCAGAGTGGCATTTGGGGCTTCTTACCGATACACCAGCAATTTGCATATGGCCTATGTGCCGAAGAACCTGATGAACGGCTTTAACGGGAGCGTGACTTTCAAGTTCGGGAAGTTCTGAATATTGAAATTATTGGTCAGCTGTTGATTAACTATTTGTAATTTCACCATCCAAAAGTTAACCTATGCGCCTGACCTTTACGATACTGCTTTTTGCACTGGTAGCCACATCAACCGCACAGTTTGGCAGATACTTTAAAAACCGGACACTCCGTTTCGATTACTTTCATTCGGGGAGTTTTGAAGTTGAATACGTCATGCCTGATGAAATGATTGTCGAAGGGAAATGGGCCGGCCCGAGAAAAAACCTGATAGATCCGTTCGACTACGGCGCTGATAAAATAATGGTGTATGATTCTGTTTCTGATAAATTGATTTTCACCAAAGGGTTTTCCAGTCTTTTCATTGAATACCAAGCTACGGAGGAGGCAAAATCGCAGTGCGGTAACTTCCCGGAAAGCATTCTGATGCCTTTGCCAAAAAAAACCGTCAGGCTTGAGTATTACAGCAGAGGAAAAGATATGATTTGGGTGAAAAGATATGAATCATTTATCAATCCAAAGAAGGATGATTTTAAAATCAAAACTGGAAATACTTATCCCGCCGAGACGATCCTGCGTTCGGGCAGTCCGAAGAATAAGCTTGACCTGATCTTTCTTCCGGAAGGTTATACGCGTGCGGAATTGCCTGAATTCCTGGAAGATTGCTCACGTTTCACAGGATATTTATTCGAGACTGATCCTTATGGACAGTTTATCAAGAAAGTTAATATCCGGGCCGTTATCGCCCCTTCAGAAGAATCAGGAACGGATAATCCCGGTGATACTATATCCCGAAGCACCTTACTGAATTCAAGCTTTTACACCTTCGGATCTGACCGCTATCTTATGACCACCGATTTTAAAAAAGTCAGGGATGTAGCCTCCAGTGTGCCATACGACCAGATTATCATCCTTGTTAACCATCCGCGGTATGGAGGAGGTGGCATCTATAATTTTTATGCTATTTCTACCGTTGACAATGAGAACTCAGGGTTTGTTTTTACACATGAATTTGGTCATTCCTTTGCCGGTCTTGGCGATGAATACAGCGGTGCAGGCTCAGCAACGGAAGATGTGTATTCTCTCGATAAAGAACCCTGGGAACCGAATATCACAACCCTCGTAAATTTTGATGCAAAATGGAAGGACATGCTTCCTGCTGACACGCCCGTGCCAACACCTCCAACCGATGAATGGAAAAAAAAGACAGGTATTTATGAAGGAGCAGGCTATATGGAAAAAGGTGTTTTCCGCCCCTACATCGACTGCTCTATGAATTTTATCAGATTTAATAACTTCTGCCCTGTTTGCCAGAGAGCAATAAAGGAGATGATTGTTTACTATACCCGCTGAGAAGTTGACAGTTGACAGCAGACAGTAGGCAGGAATCCGAAGACAAAAACTGTCAACTGCCGACTGTCAATTGTCAACTCGAATCTGGAATCTGGAATTTTATATTCCAACTTTTTTTGTACTTTTGCACTGTTATTTTTTTAACAATAGCTATCGAATTTATTAATTTTCAATAAAATAATAATAAAATGCTTAAGAAATTATCAGATCTTCATGATATTGTCAGGAAGAAACAACAGACGAAAAGACTAGTGCTGGCGGTAGCTCATGATGAACATTCTCTGGAAGCAGTCAATGCTGCGGTCAAGAAAAAATACATTGATGCCATTTTAGTTGGAAATGCAGAGGAAATTAAAAGGATCGCCGAAAAGAATAAAAAGATCGATCTGAACCAGTTTGAGATCATCAATGAAATAAATGATGCTGAAGCAGTTGCCAAGGCTGTTAAACTGGTGCATTACGGGGAAGCGGATATCCTGATGAAAGGCAATGTTGGGACGGCAACCCTTCTGAAAGGCGTCCTTAACAAGGAATGGGGATTGAGGAAAAACGAGGTCATTTCACATATAGCTATATTCGAGGTGCAGGCTTATCATCATAAGCTGATCTCGCTTGCGGATGTGGCCATGAACATTGCCCCCGACCTGAATACAAAGATCGGAATCATCAACAACTCGGTGGAATTCTTACGCAAATTGGGCATAGAAACACCGAAGGTGGCTGTCCTGGGAGCAGTCGAGCTGGTCAATGAAAGCATGCCGGCCACGATAGACGCAGCTTTGCTGTCGAAAATGGCCGAGCGTGGCCAGATCAAGGATTGCATCATCGACGGTCCGTTGGCTTTTGATAACGCCATCAGCGCCGAAAGCGCCAAACATAAGGGGATCAAGAGCATAGTGGCAGGCGATGCCGACTTGCTGCTCCTGCCCGACATTGAATCCGGAAATGTCCTTTACAAGGCATTCGTTTTCTTCGCTAAAGCAAAGGTAGCCGCTGTCGTTCTTGGTGCCCGCGCACCCATCGTGCTTACATCCCGTTCAGACTCGGAAGAGTCGAAGTTGGATAGCATCGTGCTGGCGGCTGCTATTGCGTAAATAGTCATTATATGGAAGATATTTTCATTATCGCTATCAATCCAGGGTCGACATCGACCAAGATCGCGGTTTACCGGAACAAGGAGTGCATATTTGAAGAGAACATCAAGCACAGCACGGAGGAATTAGCTCCTTATGAAAAGATCACAGACCAGTTTGAGTTCCGGAAGCAGGCTATCCTGCAAAGATTAAACGGAACCAAACTCGAACGTGATAAAGTCAGGGTGATCATGGGCCGGGGCGGGATGGTCCATCCGATCGAATCCGGTGTTTACCGAATCAATGAAAAGATGAAGCACGACCTGGTAAACAGCCCGGTGGGAGAGCATGCCAGCAATCTTGGCGGTTTCATTGCCGAAGACCTGGCGAAAGAATTTCCGAATGCCGAAGCTTATATCACCGATCCGGTGGTGGTCGATGAAATGGACGAAATCGCCCATATTGCAGGGCATCCGGCTTTTACGCGTAGATCAGTCTTCCATGCGCTGAACCAGAAAGCGACAGCCAGAAGGCATTCCATTGCGGTTGGGAAAAAATATGAAGAGCTGAACCTGATCGTAGTTCACCTCGGAGGTGGTATCAGCATAGGCGCCCATAGAAACGGAAGGGTGGTCGATGTGAACCATGCCATCGGCGGGGAAGGGCCGTTTTCCCCGGAACGCGCAGGCAGTGTCCCTGTTATTGATGTGGTTAGACTTGCCTACACCGGAAAATATACCGAGAAAGAATTTACCAAAATGCTGATCGGTCAGGGTGGACTTGCTGCCCATTTAGGAACAAACAATGCCTATGAAGTGGAACAGCGCGTGAAAAGCGGCGATCCGCACGCCACCCTCATCTATGAAGCCATGGCCTACCAGGTTTCTAAATTCATTGGCACCATGGCGGTTGTCTTAAAAGGAAAAGTCGACGGCATACTCATCACCGGTGGCATTGCCTACGATACATGGTTCGTCGACAAACTCCGGGAATATGCCGGTTGGGTCGGGCCATTCTTTATCTATCCCGGCGAGAATGAAATGGAAGCCCTTGCGATGAACGCCTGGCGAGCCCTCCATGGCGAGGTCGAGGTGAAGGAATACAGCTGATTCAGTTCAAAGTTCAAAGTTCAAAGTTCAAAGTTCAAAATTCCAAATTCCAAATTTCTGACTTCTGTCTTCTGTCTTCTGTCTTCTGTTTTCGTCTTTTGTCTTCTGTATTCTGTCTTCTGTATTCTGTATTCATTTTATAGGCTTAATTCCGTAACTAAAATTCAGGGTGGAAAACTGTTGTTGATAGAATAGTTTTACCTTTGTAAAGAATTAATATATCCATAATTAAACCAACAGACTTTATACGATTAAATATGAAAAAATTCTACATCCTGACTTTAGCTGCCCTGATCCTGTCAAGCGGCTATGTTTTCGGCCAAAAGGAAGCACAGCATCAGAAAGATGCCGAACGCGCGAAAAAAGTAGATACCCGTATTGACAACAACGGGTATTGGAAAAAGATGGCAGCATTAGGGCTTGCCAGACTTAATCCCGTCACCCCGGTAAAGCCGGCAGTATATGTAGGCAGCGAGATCCGGGCCTTCAGTGTAATCACTGACGATTCACCCGATGTAGCGGTAGCGACAAGCAGTTCTACCCAGAGTGAAAACTCCGTCTTCGTTCATCCGGATGATAACCTGGTGGTTATCAATTCAAACAATTCGACCCCGAACCCTTCTGACGGCAGCATTTATGGTGCCAATTGGTTGGGAACTGAAGATGGAGGCTTAAACTGGAGCGGGACAGTCCAGGGAGCCGGTGGTTATAATTGGGGCGACCCGGTAGCGTTGATCGGGTTGGATGGCGCTTATTATGTCGGAGCTATCACGTCTAGTTTCGGACAGTCCGTGGCTAAATCAACCAACCAGGGAGGGTACTTTACTGTTTACAATGTAGCAAATGCAGGTGGCGAAGGTCTCGATAAAAACCATCTTTGGGTTGACAACAGCCTTATCAGTCCTTACAGCAATTATTTGTATGATGCCTGGACCGATTTTGGTGGCTTTGCCGATGGTAATATAGCTTTGTCACGCTCAATTAATGGCGCAGTAAACTGGTCAACCCCTGTTAATGTAAGCAGCGCTGTGAATGCAGGCAGCCATTGCCAGGGGGTAAACATCAATACCGGCCCTAATGGCGAGGTTTACGTAATCTGGGCCATCTATGACGGTTGGCCGACAGATGAAACTGCGATCGGTCTTGCCCGCTCTTTTAACGGAGGGGCTACCTTCGAGCCTGCAACGCGTATTATCCAGAATATACGCGGCATCAGGGCCACCGGTGTAAACAAAAACATGCGGAACAATTCTTTCCCCAGCATGGCTTGCGATATCAGCGGCAATGAATACAATGGAAATATATATATCGTTTGGTCGAACGTGGGTGTGCCGGGGATTAATTCCGGCAATGATGTTGATGTTTATATGTCACGTTCTGAAGACCTTGGTGTCACCTGGTCCACCCCGGTAAGGGTCAATCAGGATCCTGTCGGCCAGGGAAGCAAGCATTATTTCCCCTGGATTACCTGTGATCCTGAAAATGGCATGCTGAGTGTGGTGTTCTACGATGACCGTAACGTGGGTGGATACCAGTGCGAAGTTTATTGTGCCAATTCCAGTGATGGCGGAGAAACCTGGGAAGATTTCAAGGTCAGTGATGTTGCTTTTACCCCGAGTCCAATTCCTAATATGGCTGATGGCTACATGGGGGATTACCTCGGAATCAGTGCCCGTGGCGGATGGGTTTATCCCGCCTGGGCCGACAACCGGACCGGTTCCGCTATGACCTACGTTTCCCCTTATGAGACCAACCCGCTTAGCAAACCAACGAACCTGACTGCGGAAGTAACATTTGAGACCGGCATTACCGACTTGCAATGGAGGTTCGATGAAATGCCAGATTTCAGCTATTTTAAGATATACCGGGGAGTAGATTCCATCGGCATAACCTATGATACGGTTTATAATGATCAACTGCCGGATTATGGCATTTATCTTTATAAAGTAACTGCCAAATATTCAGATGGCAGTGAATCAAGTTCTTCCAATGCAAGTGTCCAGTGGGGCGATGCTCAAATCAGTGTTAATCCTTTAGAAATAGAGGAAACCCTTCAACCTGACAGTTCCGTCACACGGATGGTCACGATCAGCAATATCGGCCAGCTTGAAATGAGCTACAATATCAGCATGTTCATTCCATCAGACGCATCCGTCGATGCGAGGGCTTATTGCGGAGCAACCGGGGGCTGTGATGAATACATCAGCCGGGTGCAGCTCAACGAGATCGATAATTTGAGTAACTGCACTAATTATGGCAATTATACTAACCTGTCCACTACTATGTCGGTTGGAAGTTCTTACCAGATTACCGTTACAAATGGTACCCCGATTTATTCGGAAGACCAATGCGGGCTTTGGATTGACTGGAACCAGAATGAGGTATTTGATGATAACGAATCAATCCCGATGAACGGTTCTCCTGGTGTTGGTCCTTATACTGCTACAATCTCACCGCCTGTCGGAGCAATGCCCGGGGAAACCCGTCTCCGCACCCGTATCGTTTATTATCAATCGCCCATACCCTGCGGTGCGTTAACATACGGTGAAGTTGAGGATTATACTGTAAACGTGTCAAGCTGGCTGTTTGCCGACCCGGTTTCAGGAAACATACCTGCCGGTGAAAACATGGAAATCGCCGTTACCCTCAACGCCGTTAACATGGCACTCGGAACTTACACTGCAGAACTGAATGTTTTCAGCAATGATCCGGACGATCCGGAAATCACAGTTCCTATTACCATGCATGTCGCTGAAGTAGCAGTAATCGTCAGTGCCGATCAGGAGACTATCTGCCTGGGCGAAAGTGTCCAGCTTACATCTGAGGTCATTGGCGGTTCAGGTACTTTTACCTATACATGGACCTCCGATCCGGCAGGATTTACCTCTGGTGAGGCCAATGTCACTGTTACGCCGGATGTCACCACCACTTATTTCCTTGAAGTTTTCGACGGATTCTTGACATTTGGGGATCAGATCACCATACAGGTTAATCCTTTACCCAGTGTGTATATCGGAGCCGATACTGCTATTTGCCAGGGTGAAAGCCTCGTGATATCAGCCGGAGAAGGTTTTGCTTCATACTTGTGGAATACAAGTGAAACGACTACGTCGATTGAAACGGCGGTCGAAGGAGCATACTGGGTGGAAGTCACCAATGAGTTTGGTTGTGCCAGGTTAGATACCCTCTATCTTATAGTCACTCAATTCCCGGTAAAACCTGTGATTTCTTCCGGTCCCGCTACAGTGGATAATTATAACGCCACTTCTTCAACCTATAGCTGTGCAGAAGATCCATATGTCACAACTTTCCAGTGGTCTGTTACTCCTTCTGAAGCAGGCACTACCTCCAGCACCGGCACAAACGGTGAATTCGCCTGGACAGCCGGTTACACAGGCTCTGTTCTGATAACTGTCATGGGTTTGAATGACTGCGGAAACAGTGAATTTTCGGATGCTTTTGCAACTGAGATCTATTCCTCGGCAGGTTTGAATGAAATTTCCACGGACAGGCAACTCATCATCTATCCTAATCCTGCAGACGGTAAGGTTACTGTCAGGTTGCCTTCGCAAAAGACCTTCACCGGTGACCTTACAGTTACAGATGCAGAAGGATCAACGGTTTATAGCCAAACGGGCGTAACGATCACCGCCGGCGACAATGTAACCCTGGATCTCGGGCAACTATCAGAAGGAGTTTATTCTTTGAAATTATCATCCCAATCCGTGGTTTATTACGGAAGGATTATTATGAAATAGTATGCGGTAGGTCATTTGCTTTTATCGCAAAGACGTTAAGACGCTGAAGTGCAAGTGGTTTAATGCCACGAGATGACATCTCAGCGTCTTTGTCATTTTACACTTTGATTGAAGTTCCCGTAAAAATATTCTTGCATTTTTGCAGATCAATCTATTCTTTCTAAAAATTATCAGCTAAACATTGATTAATTTTGTGCTTATATAATACAATCAATATGAAAACCTTAAAAATCTTTTGCTCGTTTGTGATTTTCAGCTTCCTTAGCATCACACTATTGGCCCAGGGGCCATTACTGTTCGATAAACTGAATACCCGCGTTGATAATTTGGGTTACTGGAAAGCTGCTGCCGAACATGGCCTGACCATGCCTAACCCGCAACGAAGTGCTCCCCCTGCTATATACACCGGTAGTGAGATCCGCGCGGTTTCTGTCATCACAGAGGACTCTCCTGATGTCCTGCTCATCTCCGGAAACACTTCCCAAAGCGAGAATTCCGTATTCGTAAACCCGAATGATGATAATAATCCCCTCAATTCGAATAATTCCACGAACCAGCCGAGTGGCAACATCACCTTTTACGGCGCTGACTATTTATACTCTTTTGACGGGGGCGAAACCTGGGGCGGCTCTATCCTGGGAGCCGGTGTATCCAATTCCGGCGACCCGACTACTGCCATCGGCTCAAATGGACGTTACCATGTTGGCTTTATCAATAACTCATACGGAATGTCTGTCGCTCATTCAGACAACCAGGGTTCAACGTGGATCTCTGTAGTTTGTGCAAATAACCCGGGAGGCAGCGGACTGGATAAAAACCATCTGTGGATCGATAACAGTCCCACCAGTCCATACGAAGGCAACCTTTATAACGCCTGGACAGCTTTCGGAGGTTCAAATAATAACGATATTGAAATCTCCCGTTCCACCAATGACGGGGATACCTGGAGCCCGGTCATCAATGTCAGCCAAATCATTAATGCCGGAAGCCATTCGCAGGGCGTGAATATCCAGACCGGACCGAATGGTGAGGTTTATGCCGCCTTCACCATTTACGACAGCTGGCCTTCTGATGAAGATGCCATTGGCCTGGCCCGTTCCTTCGATGGCGGGCAGACCTATGAATCATTCCGTATTATCGATAATATCAGGGGTATCCGCAGCAGTGGTGTTGGTAAAACTATGAGGGTCAATTCTTTTCCAGTCATGGCAGCCGACATCAGTACCGGGCCTAACCGGGGAAATTTATATGTCACCTGGACTAATATAGGTTACCCGGGAATTAATAGTGGTAATGACGCAGATATTTACATGATCCGTTCTGAAGATAACGGGACTACCTGGTCAGATCCTGTCCGTGTAAACCAGGATCCCTCCGGCCAGGGCAAGAAACATTACTTCGGCTGGATTACCTCTGATCCGGCAACAGGAACACTGAGCATGATATGGTATGATGACCGTAATGTTGGAGGTACCCAGGTGGAAGCGTTTTGCGGCAATTCATATGACGGAGGAGATACATGGGAAGATTTTAAGGTCAGCGATGTTGCCTTTACGCCATCCCCTATCCCCGGGCTTGCAAGTCAGTATATGGGAGACTACCTTGGAATATCGGCCAGGAACGGTAAAGTTTACCCGGTATGGACCGATAACCGGACCGGTACAGCATTGACTTATACGTCACCCTATGAAACCAGCACGATGGTAGCACCGTCTGGCCTCATTGCCCAGTTAAATGAAGAAACCGGGGCCGTTAACCTGACCTGGACCCATAATATCGGTCCGACATTTGACCACTATAACATTTACCGGGGTCTTCAGCTTATCGGGACGACCACATTTCCCTTTTATTACGATGTTCTTCCTGCTTATGGCAATTATCGGTACTCGGTGACGGCATATTATACTATTGAAGGTGAATCAGCACCGGCTATTGCCGATGTTCAGTGGGGCAATGCCCAGGCACAGGTGGAGCCGGAAGCTATTGAAGCTTTTGTTTTACCGGAAGAAAGCACCTCTGTCGTCATGGGATTATCAAACGTAGGCGAGCTTCCGTTGGAATACGAGTCAGGCTTCAGTTTGCCCGGCGATGCGCTTCGTGACACCAAAGCGTACTGTAATGGGATCGGCGGCTGCGGTGAAAGCATCAGTGGGGTAACATATGGCGATGTCAGCAACTTTTCTGGTTGTAATGGTTATGAAGATTTCACCGGTTTGAGCTACCTGCTATCAAGAGGAGAATCTGTTGATATTACGGTTTATAACAGTACAAACATTTACCCTGAAGATGTATGCGGCATCTGGGTCGATTGGAACCAGAACGAAAGTTTCCTTGACGATCCACCTGTTACGGTCAGCGGCTCGCCTGGCCCGGGACCTTATACCGCCACCATTACCGTTCCGGATGATGCCAAAAACGGCACCACGCGCTTCCGGATCAGGATCAAACGCGGCGGGACCCTCAGCCCTTGCGGACTTGCTACTAACGGCGAAGTGGAGGATTATTCCATCAACGTGTTGGGTTGGGTTTCTGCCAGTCCTATGGCAGGGACCATCCAGGCGGGAGAAAGCCAGGATATCACCTTTAATTTCGATGCAAGCGGGCTTGGTGTCGGAACTTACAATGCCAATTACACCATTTTCAGCAACGACCCTGATAGCAGCGAAATCATTGTCCCCGTTACCATGCATGTTGAAACGGTATCTGTTACCGTAACAGCAGACAAAGACAGCATTTGCTTCGGCGGCTCGACTACATTGCATGCCAATATTATCGGCGGCTCCGGAACTTTCACCTATTCATGGACTTCTGATCCTCCCGGATTTACATCTTCTGAATCCGATCCGCTGGTTGCTCCGCTTGTAACTACGGCTTACTTTGTGGAAGTCAGTGATGGCAATGTAATCCTGACAGATGAGATAACCATTACCGTGGTCAATCTGCCGGAAATCGACCTTGGAGAAGACGTGGCAGTGTGTGAAAGCGGAGAAGCGGTATTCGATGCCGGGGCAGGCATTGCAACCTATTTGTGGAGCAATGGCCAGACAGGCCAGTCAATAACCGTGACTGACGCCGGTATCTACTGGGTAGAAGTGGCAAACGATTATGGCTGTTCCAAAAGGGATTCGGTTGCATTTATCATCAACCCGCTTCCGATGATTGGCCTGGGCGCCGATCAGAATTTCTGTGAAGGTTCGTCCGTTATGCTTGATGCAGGCACCGGTTTTGAATCCTACTTATGGAATACCGGCGCTACCAGTTATAATATCAGCACCAATGAACCCGGGGAATACTGGGTGGAAGTGACAGATGCGAATAGCTGTTCCAACCGCGATACTATCATACTGACCATGGTTCCGCAACCGTTAGTGAACCTCGGTGATGATCAGACATTCTGTGAAGGCACTTCTGTTACGCTCAATGGAGGCACCGGTTTCACTTCTTATTTGTGGAGTACGGGTGAAACCAGTTCTTCCATCAACACCGGCGAGCCCGGGGAATACTGGGTGGAAATAACAGATATGAACGATTGTTCCAACCGCGACACTATCGTTCTGACCATGGACCCGCTGCCGGTAGCACCGGAAATCACCTCCGGGCCATCTTCGGTGGATAATTTCCTGAACCCGTCATCTGATTTCACTTCATCGGCCAGTACTTATGCCACCTCCTATGAATGGCGGTTGGAACCCGCTGAAGCCGGTAGTATTTCCGGCACGGGGACTACAGCACAGGTGACCTGGTCATCAGGTTTCACCGGGACAGCCCATGTATCGGTAAAAGGTAAGAATGATTGCGGTGCAGGCAGCTACTCCCAGTCATATGCTGTTAATGTCTACTCTTCACAGGGAATTGGCGATAAAAATGTCATTTCCGGCGTAAAACTATTCCCCAACCCGAATGACGGGGTATTTACCTTCCAGTTACATTCGGGGAAAGAACAGGAAATCAGGTTACAGATCAGTACTTCGGGTGGCAACCAGATCCTGGACAGCAAGGAAAGTATTCCAGTGGGGCTTTATCAGAAAAGCTTCAACCTGAGCACTCTCCCCGGAGGGACATATTACCTGGTCGTAAGTGATTCACATGACAGGATGCTGAGCAGGCAGCAGATTGTGGTACAATAAGTTCAAAGTTCAAAGTTCAAAGTTCAAAAATCATAATTTAAAATTCAAAACTTAAAATTTGAAAAGCGGGTTTGGTTTGATACCGGGCCCGTTTTCCATATTGTTTTATATTTACAGGCTGATTTAATTCCTGATTTGCTATGATCAGCCAGACTGAAAGGGGGATAACGGAATTTCACTGTTTATGAAAGGCCCTGATTTCGGAAAGACGTCGGTTTTTTAAATTACTTTTATCTTTTTAAATAAACTATACCCAAATTATGCAGAACCTGTTTAACAAACCTTATCCTTTCAACGATGATTTAAAGCATAATTCTAAAATAATTTTCTTTATTAGCGTTGGAGTTTTATTGTTTTTAATGCTTCTTCAGCCTTTTGACATAAGTTTACTGCCAACACCTGAGAAATACTATTTAATAATTGGGTTTGGGGTTATCACATTTGTAGCTCTAAGTCTTAATTTGCTGTTCATTCCCAGCCTGTTTCCAAAAATATTCTCCTCATCAATATGGAATATCAAAAAGGAAATATTCTGGAATTTATGGATACTCTTCACCATATTAACCGGTTACTTCTTTTATTGCAAAACGCTTGCTGTGCTGAAATTTGATTTCGATATGGTGATAAAGCTGATATTAACAGCTATTATCCCTATTTCAGGTCTCATCATTATTAACCAGAATAAAATGCTCCGTTCGCATTTGAAATTGGCTGGCGATATAAATAAAAAACTGAAAGACAGTAAGTTGAGACAGGAGGAAATCATATATTTTAATTCCGATTACCAAAAAGATAGTTTGGCAATAAAAGTTAGTTTGCTTTTGTTTATTCGTTCTGCCAATAATTACATTGAGGTTTTCTGGAAAGAGGGAGATTCTGTAAAAAATCAAATGGTTCGCTGCAGTATGGCTTATGCAGAAGAACTTTTAAAGGAGCATAAATTTATTGTAAAATGTCATCGTTCATTTATAGTGAATATCAATTACATTGACCGTTTTGAAGGGAATTTACATGGTTATAAACTCTATTTTGAATACATTGATTTCCCGATTCCCGTTTCGAAAAATTTCGCAAGCAAACTACAGGAATTAATTTAAGAAGGGCGAACATTCGCATCCACTGGCACCTAAAACTGATTCGTTCACCCCTAAAATATCCTTTAACACCTATTAACACCTGTTCGACCCTTTTATTCAGAAATTGGCATATAAAGCAATAATTTTGGATAAATTTTATAAAAACAATTATGCAAGGATTGCAAATAGGTGATATGCATGTGAAGCTTCCGATAATCCAGGGAGGCATGGGTGTTGCAGTATCACTATCGGGTTTGGCCGCAGCTGTAGCCAATGAAGGTGGAATTGGTGTAATCTCAGCAGCAGGAATTGGAATGAGTGAGCCCGATTATATGAAAAATTTTCTCGAAGCCAATAAACGGGCTTTAAGAACCCAGATAAGGAAAGCAAGAAGTCTGACCAAGGGTATATTGGGAGTAAATATAATGATGGCATTAACTGATCATGAGGGTCTGATAAGAGTAGCTCTTGAAGAGAAAATTGATATCATCATTATGGGTGCCGGATTGCCCTTGAAAATCCCTGCTATGATTGCCAGTTCGGGAATTGATAGTCATCATACCAAATTGGCAATAAAAGTATCATCAGCAAAAGCTGCCAGGCTGATATTCCAGTATTGGTCAAGCAAATATAATCGTATTCCCGATGCCGTAGTTATTGAAGGGCCTCTCGCGGGTGGTCATCTTGGATTCAAAAAAGAAGAGTTGAAAAAAGATCTTGTGCCTCTCGCTACACTTATAAAAGAGACTGTAAAAATAATTAAGCCTTTTGAAGAGCAATTTGCGAAAGAGGTTCCGGTTATAGCTGCAGGAGGCATTTATACAGGTTATGATATTTATGACATTATGAAGGTTGGCGCAAAGGGAGTAAAAATGGGAACCCGTTTTGTTACAACCCATGAGTGCGATGCCTCTTTAGCCTTTAAAGAGAGTTATCTCGCTTGTAAAAAAGAAGATATCACTATTATTGATAGTCCGGTCGGATTACCCGGCCGTGTTATTTATAATGATTTTGTCGGACAAATACGATTGGGTAAAACCAAACCTTTTAAATGTACCTGGCATTGTCTAAGTTCGTGTGATTTTAAACAGGCTCCTTATTGTATTGCCCAGGTTTTGTTTAATTCAGCACGGGGCAAAATGGCGGAAGGATTTGCATTTTCCGGCACAAACGGATACAGAGCGAGCAAATTGCAATATGTATCAGACGTAATGAAAGAATTAGCCTGGGAATATAATATACAGAAAGCTGGAGCTTTATTACTAAAATCTTCTTTGGCAGTTCCTGTTTAAACCAGTTACATTTTGCATTCCCCTGCTTTCCTGCTTCCAAGCTTCCCAGCCCCCATGCCTCCCAGCCTTCCATTCTTGGAATAAATCAGTAATATTGCGTTCCCTATGATGATAAGCTGTTTGTTGAGTGTACTTCCGGAGACAAACGCTTCACCAAAAAAATCTTGCTGAAATAATTTGAACCCTTAATTCAAACTTGATGTCCATGGTGTAATGGATTCATGGGCAAAAAAATGCAGGGCACTTAACAGTACCCTGCCATTCAATTGCAATTAACCAAAAATTGACTATGCCAAATAAGCTGTGCTTATTAATAGCCTTGATTCTGTTCTGCTTTTGAATTGTTCCTCATCTCATCTTGCGGGATGGGATACAATTCATTTTTCCCGGCTGCAAATCCCTTTGGACCCAAGACCTCCGCTGCCATCCCCCATCTTATCAAGTCCAGGAATCTCACACCCTCAAAGCAAAGTTCCATTTGCCGTTCTTTAACAAGTGCCAGGAAAAAATCCCCTTGAAAAGATGCCAGATTTGCTCTTTGCCGAACCTGGTTCAGATAGGTTACTGCTTTTCCGTTATCGCCGGCCCGATAGTTGGCTTCTGCAGCCATTAATAAAACATCGGCATACCTTAGCAGGCGGAGATTGGTACCATAATTCAGTTCAGCCACGGCTCCGCCCTCGCTATTGGTTTCATCCAACCTGGTACCGTATTTTACGCGAATATAGCCATCCCATCCCCAGGATTCTTCGTTGGTCCAATCACCACCCTGGGCACGGAGGTCTTCTAAAGAAAGAATGGATGCCGGTTTTCTTGTTACGTCTCCTGCATCAACAAACACCTGGTAGGCATTTTCCCTCGGATAGTTAAATCCCCATCCTCCGATCAGCCCTGTCTCTCCGGCCACGAAATAGTCACCTCTCGGACCCGTAAGCTGCCAGGTAATGTTATTTTCCATGGCACGGTTACCGCTCCATTGGAATGTCCCCCAGTCATATCCCGCGGTAGTAACCCATGATACTTCAAAAATTGACTCAACTCCAAATTCAGATTCTTTAAGGAAAAGTGTTGAGAAATCTTCCTGCAATTGGTATTTATTCGAAGCGATCACTTGTTCAAATGTTTGAGCAGCTTCAGTCCATTTTTCCTGGTACAGGTAAGCTTTTCCCAGTAATGATAATGCAGCTCCTTTCGAAGCTCTGAAAACATCTTCAGGGGCATATTCGCTTTTCTCCGGCAGACCTGCAATTGCTTCATTCAGGTCAATTACGATCTGAGCATAAATTTCAGCATCTGATTTGAAGGGCTGGCTATATTCACTTGGAGCGAGATCCGTTAAAATTATAGGTCCTTTCCCAAACATACTTACAATTTCAAAATAGTAGTAAGCACGTAAGAATTTGGCTTCCGCAATTATTTGTTTACGGAGGTCTGTTTCAGGCAGGACATTATTAATCACTTTATTTGCCCTGTAAATCCCAAAATAGTTTGATTGCCATACGGCTGTAATGGTAGCATTACTGGCCCCATAAGTGTAATTTCCCAATTCCTGGTACGGCGGCTGGTCACCTGAATCTCCACCTCCGACATTTGATTCGTCAGAAGGGAAAGTTTTTACAAGGTATGCGCTGTTCCAGTCGCGTGCATACATCCATTGAAGGATATCGTAAGTTGCCATGATGGCTTTTGTAGCATCTTCATCGGTTTTGTAAAAGAGTTCTTCCGACATTTTACCGATCGGAGCTACATCTAAAAAATCTTTTTTGCAGGCAGTAATTGTTAATATCACTGCAAAGACTACCATTATTTTATATTTAATTTTCATTTTTATATCTTTTTAGTAAAACATTCTGATTTTTTATTCAACTTTTCAGGATTATTAGAAAGAGCATGTTAACCCAAAAATAAACGTTCTGGGTGTTGGATATAATCCACGGTCTATGCCCTGGCTATTATCATCAGCTGAACCTGCTTCGGGATCCATACCCGGATAATTGGTGAAGGTGAAGAAATCATCCAGCGACACGTAAAACCTGAGGTTTTGCATTTTCAATTTGTTCATCACACTTCCCGGAAGTGTATAACCTAACTGGATTTGCCTGATCCTGACGTAGGAACCTTTATATACCATCAGGTCACTATTGTAGATAAAAGGATTGGATTGGTCAGCACGTGGCCGTTCGTTTGTACTGCCTTCGCTTGTCCATCTCTCATCAAAGAAAAATTGAGGCCTGTTGGAAGTAGACCTGTCGTAACGGTTCCAGCCCAGCAGGACATCCTGTCCATGAACTCCCTGGAGGAAAAACCTCAGGTCGAATCCGTGATAGGCAAAGTTGAATATAGCACCCCACATAAAGTGCGGATGCGGATCACCGATATAAGTCTGATCCTCATTATTGATCAGGTTATCGCCATTTGTATTTACTACAATGGGATCACCCGGTACCGGATTGTAACCGGCTAAACCGCCATTAGCTTCTTTGTATGTATCAATTTGCTGCTGGTTCTGGAATATACCATCGGTTTTATATCCACGGAAGTACCATACCGGCTGATTCAATTCCATCCATGTTGCTGTCCATCCGGTTCCAACGGTATTACCGGATACCCGGTCGAGCAAAGGATTCAGGTAAGTGACTTCGTTATTTATCCAGGTCATGTTAAGATTCATATCATACCTGAATGCGCTTTCATAATTCCTCAGACCAATTTCAAATTCAAGTCCTTTATTGGTTACGTCACCGGCATTTACAAAAGGTGCATAATTACCTACTGAAGGAGGTGGTGTACCTGGGGTCAGTAAATCTTTCGTGGTTTTGTTAAAATAGTCAAATCCAAAAGACAATCTGTTTGCCCACATATACATATCCAAACCGATATCAACTTGATCGCTGGTAGCCCAAACCAGTTCGGGGTTAGCCAACAATTCCGGTTCGGCGCCCGTGTAGAAACCGCCACCGGGTTTTGGGTATTTAAGTCCTGAAGTAGTAATTAACGCCCTGAACTGATCAGGTCCAAGTCCTGAAAGCATACCATTCTGCCCCCATGATGCCCTGATTTTCAGGAAATCGATGAAATCAACATTCCAGAATTTCTCACCGGTAACGATCCAGCCTGCAGAAACCGAGGGAAAGTTACCCCACCTGTTATTTGTTCCAAGTAGTGAAGTTCCATCGCGACGGAAAATTAAGCTCACCAGATACCTGCCATCATATTCATAAGAAGCCCGTCCAAAGTAGGAAACAAGTTTCTTGTCCTCAAGACTTCCACTTACTTTTCCATCAATTTCGACACCACCATGCTCCGCATAATTGTCTCCTTCGGCGAACATGGGTCCGGAGAAAGTGGTTAAATATTTATGCGTGGATTCCTGGGCCGACATACCTGCAATTATATTAATGTGGTGCTTTTTATTAAAGGTAGTGTCGTAGGTCAGGAAGTTTTCCCACATCCAGGTGGACCAAGCATCAGTATTGTCCCTTACACTGGTCTGGGTATTCATTCTTTCTGATGAGTACCAGAATGTAGGATACCAGGTATGAAACAACTGGTTAGCAACATCAATACTGGCCCTGGTGGTAAAAGAAACTCCTTTCCATGCTTCACCACCCAGAATTGCATATATGTTCCCCATAAATTTATCCTGCTTGGTTGTACCTTTTGCGACCTGCAACTGGGCCAGCGGATTTGCGATCTCACCTTTAACATAATCTGAAACGCCAAAATACATTCCATCACCGTTTTGAACAAGTGTGTATCCAGCGTCCAGCGCACCTTGTGCATTATCAGACAAATTACCTTCATAAATGACCGGTGTAAGAGGATCAAGCATTAACCCTGAAGCAATAAGCCCTCCGAATTCATCGTCTTCTGTAATGGCATTGCGCTTGAAATGATAATATGCTAAGTTTGTTCCGACTTTCAACCAACTTTTAACCTGTTGTGTTACATTGGTACGCAGGTTATAACGCTCGAAATTGGATTTATCACCACCGACCACTCCATCTTGATTCATGTATGATCCTGATATATAGTAAGACCCCAAATTTGTGGTCTTACTGAAAGCCAGGTGATGTCTTTGTACCATTGCATTTTGCGTGATCTCATCCATCCAATTGGTATTTATTGAACTATTGGTCGGAATTTCGACACCCACATTAGCCTCATTTACCCACGTGGCATAGCTTGAAGCATCCATTGGATGTGTATATTTACCAATACTCTGCATGCCGATCTGAAAATCATAGTTTACCAGGCCTCCTGCTTTTCCTATGGGTTTTCCTCCTTTTTTGGTAGTGATGAGAATAACACCATTGGCGGCATCGGCCCCATAAATGGCTGCAGATGCAGCATCTTTCAGTACCTCGATGGACTCAACATCATAAGGTTCAATATTATCGATGTTATTGGTCCTGATTCCGTCGACCACATAAAGTGGCTGCGCGCTACCATTAGTTCCAACACCGCGGATCACGACCTTCAATCCTGATCCTGGTGAACCAGAGTTATTAGTGACACTGACACCCGCCATTCGACCTTGCAATGCCTCACCCACTGTGGTAACCGGGACAGCGTTGAGCTGTTCGGAATTCATGTTTGATATGGCACCTGTTATGTTCGCACGTTTTTGGGTACCATATCCAACTACGACTACCTCATCCAGGCCTACTACACTTTCACCCAAAGAGATTTCAACGATTTCTCCCTGCTTCATTTCTCTTTCATAGGTAGTATAACCTATAATTGAGAAAGTCAATACCAGGGATTCATGGGATGAAGGGAGGATGAATTTACCATTGATGTCTGTTATCGTTCCATTGGTTGTTCCTTTTTCGATAACATTAACACCAGGTAAAGGAGCACCGTCATTACTTTGAACGGTTCCTGAATAGTTGTACTGCTGTGCAGTCAATGTAACAGATACACTAAACAACAGAATTCCCGCAACTAAAAGGAATTTTTTTGCCATAGTGTCTACTTTTAAATAATTGTAAAATTCTGTTCTCATAGGTTTTTCATTTAGGTTTTTGATTATTTGTTTCAATCGTTCGAGTTTGCAAAAAAATGACAATTCGGAAAAAGTTTTACTTGCATTATCTACGCATACTATATTACATTCATTTATATTTTTGATTATCAGTTAAATATGTCTTGTGTATCTTTTACATTAACAAATGTATAACAATTTTATAAAATCCGTTTAACCTTTTTAATATTTTCATTGCTATTTATACTCATTCTATATTTAAATTTTTTAAACATCTGTTTTACTGTATTTTATAATACACGCATATAAAATTATTTTTTTTAGTTGTGGAATTTTTTCGTGCAATTATTTTATATTTGCATCTGTGTAATTTATACACTTGTTAAGATGAGATCAATTATTCCAAACTTATCAGTTGATTGCGTGGTATTTGGTTTCGATTACAAGAAACTGAATGTGTTATTAACAAAGCGTGAATTGAAAGACCCGGAAACTGGTAAAATCCTATTTACTGATTATACAGTTCAGGGGCACCATATGCTTGAAAATGAAAATATCGATCAAGCTGCCATCAGGGTGCTTAGAGATAAATCCGGACTCAAAGACATATACCTGGAACAATTTTATGCGTTTGGAGACACCGATCGAATGCTCAGAGAACGAGACCAGTTATGGACCAAAAAAGCTTATCCCATGGTCTCGGAACATGTGATTTCAATCGGTTATTACTCTCTGGTTGATAGCTCAAAGGTGAATCCTGACGAGCAGCACCAGGAAACCCGGTGGTTTCCTGTAGACGAACTGCCTG
This sequence comes from Bacteroidales bacterium, assembly GCA_023229505.1. Taxonomy (NCBI): domain Bacteria; kingdom Pseudomonadati; phylum Bacteroidota; class Bacteroidia; order Bacteroidales; species Bacteroidales bacterium. Next base: position 47,466 of record JALNZD010000009.1, read on the forward strand.
AGTTGGGATTTGATCATGAGAAAATCATTCAAAAAGCTTTAAGTTGTCTTCGCGTCAAACTTAGCAGGGAACCGATAGGTTTCGAACTTTTACCGGAGAGATTTACCTTAACACAAATGCAAACACTTTATGAAATCGTGTTGGGTACCAAATTTGACCGTCGCAATTTCAGGAAAAAGGTCGCACAAATGAAATACGTGATCCCCCTGAATAAAAGACAGAATGGTGCGGCCCGTAAGCCTGCCCAAGAATTTATATTCAGCAGGGATGTTTATGAACGAACAAAAAAAGATAAGTTAGGCTTCACCATTTGACATATTCAGACAAAAGTTAGGTGTAATAGTTTGTTTAATGGATTTAACAGGTCCATGTTTCTTGGCAAGGAGTATTAATTGTTAAATGATGTTATACCTATGAAATTACACTTAATTGATCTAATTATCATAGGGATTTACTTGCTGGCAACTGTTGCAATCGGGTTTATCCTTAAGAAAAAAGCCCAAAAAAGTAAAAAGTCTTACTTGTTAGGCGGCAACCGACTCCCCTGGTATATGCTTGGACTGTCTAATGCCTCCGGCATGTTCGATATTTCGGGCACCATGTGGCTCGTCACACTTGGATTTGTTTATGGCCTGAAAAGCATCTGGATTCCATGGCTCTGGCCTGTTTTTAACCAGATCTTCCTGATGGTCTTTCTTTCTATCTGGCTCAGGAGGTCAAATGTGACAACCGGAGCAGAATGGATTCAAACCCGTTTTGGGACCGGAAAAGGAGCCCGCAATTCGCATAATATCGTTGTAGTTTATGCACTGATAAGTTGCCTGGGTTTTCTTGCCTATGGATTTATTGGCCTGGGTAAATTCGTCATGATTTTTATACCATGGGATTTTGTTTGCAATATTTTTGGACTTGATCCCGGAATAATCGCCCCTGAATATATTCCTCATGTTTATGGGATTGCATTTACCTTGTTCGGCACATTGTACGCTGTACTGGGTGGCATGATGAGCATCGTCTGGACAGATTTATTGCAATACACTATTATGACCCTGGCCGCCATCGTTATTGGGATTATTGCAATGAATGCGCTGGCCGGACAAACACTGCTTGTCCCGGAAAACTGGTATTCAATCTGGTTTGGATGGAAGCTCCACCTCGACTGGAGTAATATTATCCCGGAAGTAAATCAAAAGATAAAGGAGGATGGGTTCTCGCTGTTTTCCATTTTTTTCATGATGATGCTGTTTAAAGGATTCCTTTCCAGTGCTGCCGGACCGGCTCCAAACTATGATATGCAAAAGATACTTGCCACAAAGTCTCCTAAAGAAGGCGCTAAAATGAGCGGGTTTGTATCAGTGATACTCAATCCTGTCAGGTATTTTATGATAACCGGTTTTGTAGTCCTTGCCTTATTGTATTATGACAGACTTAATCTAAATGTAGCCGGGCATATTGACTTCGAACAGATATTGCCATCAGCCATCAGTGAATTTGTTCCTGTGGGCCTGATGGGGCTTTTATTTGCCGGTTTGCTCGCTGCATTTATGTCGACTTTTGCCGGAACTCTTAATGCGGCACAAGCCTATATCGTAAATGATATATTCCTGCAAGTAAGAAAAGATGCAACTAATAAACAGGTTCGGAATATAAGCTATCTTTCCGGTGTTCTGATTATGGTGTTCAGTATCATACTTGGCATTTATGCCAAAAATGTAAATAGCCTGCTGCAATGGATTGTGTCAGCTTTATGGGGTAGTTATGTGGCCTCCAATGTATTAAAGTGGTACTGGTGGCGATTCAACGGTCACGGCTATTTCTGGGGCATGGTAGCAGGATTGGTCCCGGCATTGATTTTCCCATTGATATTTAAAACAACCCTTGAACTGTATTATTTTCCGGTCCTCCTGCTTTTTTCATTAGCAGGTTGCTATGCCGGAACTTTTTCAAAGCCAGCCACCGATGATGCAGTATTAGACAGTTTTTACAAAACGGTTCGCCCGTGGGGATTCTGGCAACCGGTGAAGAAAAGGGTAATAAGCAGAGACCCTTCGTTTCAGCCAAACAGGAACTTTAAAACCGATATGTTTAATGTTTTTATCGGTATTATCTGGCAGACAGCTTTAACTGCCGTACCTATATTTCTTGTGCTGCGCCAATGGATGTATACGGGGATATCACTGTTAATTGTCATTATTACATCACTTATATTAAAATACAAATGGTGGGATAAATTGCCTAATGATTAATTGAAACTTATCAGAATGAAATACGGATATTTCGACGATATAAACAAAGAGTACGTTATTACTAATCCCAAGACGCCATATCCATGGATAAACTATCTTGGAAATGAGAATTTTTTCAGCATACTGTCTAATACCTGCGGGGGGTACAGCTTTTATAAAGATGCACGCTTAAGGAGAATTACCCGTTACAGGTATAATAATGTGCCTGCAGATGACGGAGGAAAATATTTCTATATTAATGATGACGGCCATATTTGGTCGCCGGGATGGAAGCCGGTAAAAAATGAACTGGATCAATATGAATGCCGTCATGGATTGGGGTATTCAAGGATAACAGGAAGATTGAATGACCTGGAAGCCGAAGTCCTTTTCTTTGTACCGTTGGGATTTGATGCTGAAGTGCAAAAACTTAGGCTTGAAAACCTAAGCGTTCAAAAAAAAGAGATCAAAATTCACTCGTTTGTTGAATGGGCCTTCTGGAATGCCCATGATGATATGACCAATTTTCAGCGCAACTTTTCTATCGGTGAAGTTGAAGTAGCTGGTTCTGAAATTTACCACAAAACAGAGTATCGTGAACGCAGGAATCATTATTCTTTTTATTCGGTCAATCATCCGATAGCAGGATTCGACACCGACCGGGATACCTTCCTTGGACTATATAATGGATTTGATAAGCCTGAAAAAGTTTTAACCGGATCTTCCGGTAACTCTATAGCCCATGGCTGGTCACCTATAGCCTCACATTTTTTAGAAATAACTTTAGGTCCTGGAGAGGTATGTGATCTTGTGTTTATTCTCGGTTATGTTGAAAATGAAAAGAATGAAAAGTTCACAGCACCAAACGAGATCAACAAAACAAAGGCAAGAGAAATGATTGGGCGATTTGAAACTTCTGAACAAGTTGACCAGTCACTTTCTGAATTAAAGCAATTCTGGAATAAACTGCTAGGCAACTTACAGCTTGAAAGTCAGGATGAGAAGCTTAACTGCATGGTGAATATCTGGAACCAATATCAATGTATGGTCACTTATTATTTCTCGCGCAGTGCTTCTTATTTTGAATCGGGAATTGGCCGGGGAATGGGTTTTCGAGATTCGAACCAGGATATAATCGGCATAGTTCACATGGTACCTGAGCTTGCAAAACAACGTATCATCGACCTTGCCAGGTTTCAGATGAAAGACGGCAGTGCTTATCATCAATACCAACCCCTGACCAAAAAAGGAAACCTTGAAGTAGGAAGTAATTTTAACGATGATCCTTTATGGTTGATCCTGGCAGTTTCTGCTTACATCAAAGAGACAGGCGACTGGTCAATACTCGAAGCTAAGGTACCGTTTGATGATGATCCTAATCAGTATTCAATTTTTGAACACATCAAACGCTCATTCTATCATGTCGTCAATAATCTCGGACCACATGGGCTTCCACTTATTGGCCGGGCCGATTGGAATGATTGCCTGAATCTTAATTGTTTCTCTGAAGAACCCGGTGAGTCATTCCAGACAACAGAAAACAAAAGTGGCGGACAAGCCGAATCGGTGATGATTGCCGGTATGTTTGTCCTCTATGGTCATGAGTTTGTCCGTATTTGTGAACTCACGGGACATAAGGATCAGGCTGAAGAGGCTCGCAGACATATTGATGCCATGAAAACCGTCATTGATGAATATGGATGGGACGATAATTGGTTTATCAGGGCATACGATTATTATGGCAAAAAGGTTGGCAGCAAAGAGAACGAAGAAGGGCAGATCTTTATTGAGCCCCAGGGTTTCTGTGTTATGGCCGGAATTGGCCTTCAGGATGGCAGAGCGCAAAAGGCGATGGACCAGGTTGAAAAAAGGTTGGCCACACCTTATGGAATTGTATTATTAAACCCCGCCTACACTAAATATTACTTAAACCTTGGAGAAATCTCCAGTTATCCTCCAGGTTATAAGGAGAATGCCGGTATTTTCTGTCATAATAATCCATGGATCATCATTGCTGAAACAATGCTGCACCATAATGACAAGGCATTCGATTATTATAAGCGAATTGCACCCGCATATTTGGAAGAGATCAGCGAATTGCACAAAACTGAACCTTACGTATATGGACAAATGATCGCGGGTAAGGATTCAGCTAAACCGGGCGAAACAAAAAATTCCTGGTTAACAGGAACCGCTGCCTGGAATTTCTACGCCATCAGCCAATATATATTAGGCATCCGGCCCGATTACGAAGGCTTGATCATTGACCCAAAATTACCCGGATGCATTGATGGATGTGAAATCACAAGAAAGTTCAGGGGTGCCACATATAAAATTAAGTTTATCAATAATGGTGGGAACCAGTGCAAGGTATTTATTGACAATGAAGAATTGGAGGGTAATTTACTACCCTCTCCTAAAAAAAATATTACTTATGAAGTTAAAGTCTTGATGCAATAATTCATTCCAAACTCAAAAGTATTCATGTATATTACAAAAAAGTATTCTTTTGTCCTGATCTTTGCTCTTCAAGTCTTCATTCTGCAGAGTTGTGAGCAGAGAAATAATACAAAATCAGCTGGAGACATTGACACTAAAGTCAAAGAACTATTAGCAGGCATGACCCTGGAAGAAAAAGTGGGTCAAATGACACAAGTTACCTTGCCAGTACTCGTCAAAGGTAACAATCTGGATGCGCAGCCTGAACCGGTTGAACTGGATCCTGAAATGCTTCAGAAAGCTTTTGGTAAATACAAGATTGGTTCTGTCCTGAATACAGTGAACAACCGGGCAAAGTCATTGGAATGGTGGCATGAAATCATTAACCAGATCCAAGAGGTAGCCATCCATGAAACCTGCATCCCGGTATTATATGGTATTGACGCTATCCATGGCACAACTTATACTGCCGGAGGCACTTTGTTTCCCCAGGAGATCGGCCTGGGCGCCACCTTTAATCCGGAACTCGTCAGGCAACTTAATGAGATGTGTGCTTATGAAATGCGTGCTTCCAACATACCCTGGAACTTTTCTCCGGTACAGGATATGGGCCGCGATCCCAGGGATTCGCGCATGTGGGAGACTTTCAGTGAAGACGTATATCTAAATGGTATATTGGGTTCTGCGGCTGTTGAAGGCATTCAGGGAAAAGATGCGGTAATCATTGATCAAATGCATGGCGCTGCCTGCCTGAAACATTACCTGGGTTATAATTCGAATTCAGGAAAAGACCGTAATCCGTTCCAAATCCATCCACGTGAACTTAATGAGAAACATAAGCCTGCTTTCCAGGCCCCCATAAATGCAGGGGCAAAATCCATTATGGTCAATTCAGGCATATTGAATGGCATTCCGGTCCATGCAAGTTACGACATACTGACAACATTGCTCCGGGATGAAATGGGATTTGAAGGAGTGGTCGTCACCGACTGGGCTGATATTGATAACCTATACAACCGTGATAAATTCGCTTCTTCTCCGAAAGAAGCCGTTGAGTTGGCCATCAACGCCGGTGTCGATATGTCAATGGTCCCATATGATTTCGACTTCTGCGATTACCTGGTCGAGTTGGTTAATGAAAATGAAGTACCCATGAACCGGATCGATGAAGCCGTTACCCGAATTTTGAAATTAAAAATGGAACTCGGATTATTTGAATCTCCTACTACCAATTACGAAGATTATCCGGATTTCGGGAGTGAAAAGCATGAGAATCTTGCGTTGGATGCGGCACTGGAGTCCATTACCCTGTTGAAAAATGATTCCCATATACTACCCTTGAAAAAGGATATCAAGGTATTGATTTCAGGGCCAAATGCCAATTGGATGAGGCCAATGAATGGTGGCTGGTCTTATTCATGGCAGGGTGAGAAAACAGATGAATTTGCTCAAGATTACAGTACATTCCTGGAAGCAATTCAAGGCAAGATAGGTAAGGATAAGGTTACATTCGTGGAAGGTGTTTCTTATGACATGCAGGGTAAATACTACCAGGAAAAAAACCTGGATATCGATAATGCTGTCAGGGCTGCAAATGAGGTAGACTGCATCATTCTCTTTCTTGGTGAAAACAGCTATTGCGAAAAGCCTGGCGATCTGCATGATCTTTACCTTTCAGAAAACCAGGCCGATCTCGCCATAGCACTTGCCAATACAGGGAAACCGGTAATACTGGTGTTAAATGAAGGCCGTCCTCGCATAATCAGCAAATTCGAGCACAAAATGGCTGCAGTTGTTCAAACTTACCTTCCTGGAAATTTTGGCGGGAATGCCCTGGCAGATATATTATTTGGTGATGCCAACCCCAACGGGAAACTTCCTTATACTTATCCCTTGTTCCCAAACTCGCTGATCAATTATGATTACAAACCATCGGAAAAACAGGAAAAGATGGAGGGCTTAAATGAAAATGAATCAGATGTTGCCATCCAATACGCATTCGGTCATGGTTTGAGCTATACCGTTTTTAAATACAGCAACCTGAAAGTAAGCAGCAATGAATTGACACCGGAAGATTCCGTGAATGTTGCTGTTACCATTGAGAACACCGGTGACCTTGCAGGGAAAGAAGTGGTGATGCTGTTTACTTCAGATCTATATGCTTCCATAACCCCAGACAATAAGAGATTAAGGCGGTTCATGAAAATTAACCTGGATCCGGCTCAATCAAAGACTATTGAATTTACGATTAAAGCCAAAGATCTCGCATTCTACAATAAGGAAAACCAATTGGTGGCTGAAAAGGGGGATTTTGTGATCCGGATCAGCGATCTTGACCAAGTCATCACACTTACTGAAACAGCCACTTTCGGAGAACCAAGCAAGATCATTTTGTGATCACCCGGGAGGATTGCACAACGCATTAAGCATAAAGAAATCTTACTTGTAATTCTTCTATGACAACATTGGTCGAGGCGATAATCACGGGCTACTCCTTGAATAAGATTGTATTTCTGAAACATCACCCACAGCGTTACCTTGTATTTTAAGATTATAGGTTCGAATTAAGTACCTTTGAGGAAATCATGACTAATGGAGAAGATCATTAATCCTCAGACAGACAGCCTTATTCAATAATGGAAAATAATCCACTGACGAAATGGGAGTTACGGCATGAGCTAAAGCCGGGGGATATCGGTTACCTTACTTATCTTCATGGAATTCTATATGCAAAAGAATATAAATACGATCAAACATTCGAAGCCTATGTCGCTCATGGGCTTGTTGAATTTGTTAAATCTTTTAATCCATACAGGGACCGGATCTGGCTGGCTGAGGCTAATGGTCGGATTGTCGGTTCTATTGCAGTCGTAAGGACTTCAAAAGTTGAAACACAACTGCGGTGGTTTCTCGTACATCCTGAATATAGAGGCCATGGTCTTGGAAAAAGCCTCATCCATGAAGCATTGAAGTTTTGCAAAGAGCGGAAATATAATAGCGTCTTCCTCTGGACCACAAGCGAATTAACCACAGCCAGCCATTTATACGCGCAGGCAGGTTTCAAAAAAACAGATGTGAAATCACATAACATTTGGGGAAAATATATCTCGGAAGAAAGGTATGATTTGAATTTAAAACTAATTTAAACTCCCTTTAAATTAATTCAATAGCTTAAAGAAGTGACTTTGATCACACTGTTTCACGCTGGAAAAGATTAATATTGCATTCTGGATTTAGTGAAGCATAGAGGCATGGAGGCGTGAGACGTGAGATGGTACTTGGCTGCATTGGAATCCAAATTGCGAATTTCAATTTTCAGATTTCAAATTATTAAAGTCGATGAAAAAAGTTACTATTACATGCTTACTGATGGTTTGGGCTGTGTGCCTTATTGCTGGTACTGTTGAGTACACCTACTATTTCAATACTCCATCGGTTAAGCAGGCGGGGTCTTTCCAAACAGTGTCTTTTGATAGAACTTTTCTTACCGGAAAAACCGGCGAACCTGCCCTTCCCTACCAGGCTGTCAGGCTCCTGCTTCCGCCAGGGGAGGAAGCGGTTTCCGTAGAATACCGCTTTGAAGATCAAAAAAACCTGGAAGGGACCTTTACGATCTATCCCCAGCAGCCATCACAGCCTATCTCAACCAGCAGCGATGGCATCTTTCACCAAAAACATGAAATCTATCAATCCCGCAGTATTTTCCCCGGACAAGCATGGGGCGAGTATTCAACCCATTTCCTCAACGGTCATTCTTTCCTGTTAACTTCTTTTACCCCGGTAAATTATGTGCCGGCAGACGGCATGGTGTCTTTCTTCCAAAAAATCACCATAACAGTTGAAACCCGGAAAACCGGGCGGTCTTCCAGGGCACTTGAAAACCTTAATACATCGGCAAAAATTGATGACCGCATCAGCAACATCGCCCAAAATCCTTCCATGATCTCAGCCTACCCAACAATATCAGCAAGAGACGGGGAATATCAGATCCTGATTATTACACCCCAGCTTTTTGAAAGCTATTATCAACAGCTAAAAGATCTTTATTTAGTAAGGGGTTTTAAAACCGAGATTGCCACGACGGAAAATATTGAAGCAAATTTTACCGGGCAGGACCTGCAGGAGAAAATGAGAAATTATATCATCGCTGAATACCAGGCTCATGGCATTGAACATGTTCTTCTGGGTGGTGATGCCGAAATTGTTCCCTACCGTGGTTTCTACTGCATTGCCTATTCCAGCTCGACTTATGAGGACAGCAATATACCGGCTGATTTATATTATTCCGCCCTCGATGGTAACTGGAATACAGACGGGGATGGATATTGGGCGGAGATAGGCGAAGATGACCTTCTTCCGGACGTTTCAGTTGCGCGGTTCCCGGTCAGTACGGTTTCACAACTTCAGAAACTCCTGCTGAAAACCGTCAGTTACCAGGACGCCCCGGTTTTAGGCGAACTCCGCGACGTGCTGATTGCCGGCGAATATTTATGGGAAGAACCGCTGACTTACGGCGAAGATTACCTCGAATTGCTGATCGGATATCATGCCGATAACGGTTATGAAACCGATGGCATACCAGACGATTACAACTTTACCAAGCTTTATGATTCTGAAGCTTATTGGGGAGGTTATGACCTGATCAATTCCATCAACCAGGGGAAAAGCTTTGTTCATCACTCCGGTCATGCCAACCAGACTTACGTCATGCGCCTCAACATCTCCGATATCAATAACAGCAACTTTGCGCAGACTAACGGAATCGATCATAATTACTCACTCATTTACACCCACGGCTGCCTTTGCGGGGCTTTCGATGAAAATGACTGCATCGGCGAGGCGATGGTTTGTATTGATAATTTTGCCGTGGCTGGCGCTTTCAATTCAAGGTATGGTTGGTTTAACGAAGGACAGACCGAAGGCCCTTCGGCACATTTGCACCGGGAATTTGTGGATGCATTATATCACGACAAAGAATGCCGGATCGGTGCCGCTCACATGATCTCAAAAATCGAAACTTCTGTCTGGGTCAATGCCCCCGGCCAATGGGAAGAAGGAGCGCTCCGCTGGTGTTTCTATGACTGCAACATCTTTGGTGACCCTGTCCTGGGTGTATGGACCGATGAACCGATCAGCATCGAGACATCCTATCCTGAAGAAATCCTTCCCGGGACGACTTCTATCCCTGTAACCGTTACCAGCAACGGAGAACCTATGGAAGGACTTATGTGCGTGATCCTGGCTGATGGGACCATGCTGGGCTGTTGCCCGACCGATGCTTCAGGCCAGGCTGTCATTATGGTCCCGGATGGTTTTTCGGGCATAAACACAGCCGAACTGGTTGTTTCCGGCTATAATTGCCTTCCCCATCAATACACTCTTAATATCACGGTAGGATTAGGTGAAAACCGGAAAGAAATTACCGGTCTGAAGGTTCAGCCTAATCCCTTTTCCGATCATACTAAGATTTTATTAAATCTGAAAGATTCCAGGCAGGTCTCAGTCAGTTTCTACGAGTCATCAGGAAAGTTGCTGGAAGAATTTGTCTTTAATGGCAATGAGGGATCAAATGAATTTCTGATTAACACGGCTGAATGGCCTGAAGGATTGATTCAGGCAAGGATCATTTCAGGTAGCCAGGTGATCCATTCCCGCCTGTTGCATGTCAGGATATAAATCGGTTATTCTTATGTTTTTCTTTTCTTTTTTAGTATAATTTTGTATTGCTACAACAAAATCAAATATCTGCATAAAATTGAGAATCAACAAATAACTTAAAGCCGACATCTATGAAAAGACTGCTACTTACTTTTTTTATTGCTATTGTTATATTTCTTGCTCAGCTTCAAGCTCAGACTTTTACATACAGTGACAGTTGGGACCAGGAAGGTTTTAATCTTAAGTCTCAAAGTGAACAGGGTATCACATTAAATTATTCCATCCTGGAATTTACCATGGATGATATCGATATCCGGGGCGAATCCATGAAGCATGTCAGCCTGACAAATCATTTCCTTCCCGGAGATGAAGGAATGCCCGACCTTCCCGGCAATGGACGTTATATTGCCGTTCCACAGGGGGCCACTCCCATTCTTCATATCAAATCCGTCAGAAAAGAAGTTTATCAGGATATTAATATTGCTCCGGCACCCAGAATCCCTACAGATATAGAAAAAGGCCCGCTGGATTACAACAAAAACGCCAGGATTTATTCAAATAACGCTTTTTATCCGGCAGAACCGGTCAAACTCTCTGAAGTAACGCAAGTAAGAGGTGTTGATGCTGTAATGCTTGGCATTACCCCATTTCAATACAACCCGGTGACAAAGGAATTGATCGTATACAGGGACCTTGAGGTTGAAGTAGAATTTGCCGGCGGGAACGGCCGGTTTGGTGATGAAAGGTTGCGCAGCCGCTGGTGGGACCCGTTGCTGTCTGATATACTTTTGAACTATGAACAACTTTCACCGGTCGATTATGCAAGTCGGCAGTTGGCAGTCGGTAGTCGGCAGTCAGAGGGTATCCGTGCCACCGGGTGCGAATACCTGATTATTTGTCCTGATGGCGCTGATTTCCAGCAGTGGGCCGATTCTATCAAAAGATTCCGGACGGAGCAGGGTATCCTGACAAACGTAGTTCCAATTTCGGAAGTCGGTGGCAACTCTGCCACTGCTATTGAATCATTCATCAACAATGCTTATAACAACTGGGATATTCCACCGGCTGCCTGTTTATTGCTTGGGGATTATGGCAGTAATGCTCAATCCAGTATCACATCCACTGTCCTCAATGATCACCCGGGCGGTTATAATCCCTATGTTTCCGATAATCCTTTTTCAGATGTAAATGGTGATCTGTTGCCGGATGTTGTTTTTGCCAGGATTACAGCCAGGAATGCCATGGAGCTTTCCCTCATGGTGAATAAATTTCTGAATTATGAACGTAATCCACCCACGAGCGCATATTTTTACGAACACCCTATAACTGCATTGGGATGGCAGACCGAGCGGTGGTTCCAGATTTGTTCTGAAGCATTCGGAGGATATTTAAAAAATGTTCTGGAAAAAGATCCTGTCAGAATTAACGAGGTTTATGGTGGAAATCCGGATGTCGACCCATGGTCTACTGCACCCAACACCCCAACAATACTCGATGTTTTTGGTCCTTCCGGGTTGGGATACATCCCGGCAACACCTGGCGAACTCGGGGCGTGGTCAGGGGGAAATGCCACTGACATCAACAATGCCGTAAACAGCGGATCTTTTCTTTTGCAACATCGCGATCACGGTATGGAAACCGGATGGGGTGAACCCTCTTACGTCAATTCGAATATTTCAGGGCTTAATAATACAGACCTGACATTCGTCATGTCAATCAATTGCCAGACCGGAAAATTCAACAGCGGGGGTGAATGTTTTGCGGAAAAATTCCACCGGTACCAAGTCAACGGCCAGGGCAGCGGTGCACTGGGATTGATTGCCCCGACAGAGGTTTCTTACTCCTTTGTAAATGACGTTTATGTATGGGGGCTTTATGACAATATGTTTCCGGATTTTCTCCCGCAATTCGGCACAACGCCTGAATCCAGGGGTATGTTACCTGCTTTCGGCAATGCAGCCGGGAAATACTTCCTTTTTTCTTCGAGCTGGCCTTATAATGCCTCGGAAAAAGCAATAACTTTCAAGTTGTTTCATCATCATGGTGATGCATTCACCTGCCTGTATTCTGAAGTCCCACAAGATCTTACTGTCATGCATAATGAGGTGCAGATGGCAGGGATGGCCACGTTTACCATCCAGGCCGACGAAAGTGCTTTAATCGCATTTTCAGTGAATGGTGAGCTTATTGGTGTGGGAACCGGCACCGGGGCAACCACAGATATTCCTATCATTGCTCAGAATCCGCCAAACATCATCGATGTGGTGGTGACCAAACAAAACTATTACCGTTATCATGCCCATGTGCAGGTTATCCCGCCGAACGGTCCCTTCGTCGTTACTGATTCATACATGGTGAATGATGCTTCCGGGAACAATAACGGGAAGCTTGATTATGGCGAAACTGTTGTCCTCGATGTGACCCTGAAAAACGTGGGTACCGAAAACGCTGAAAATGTATCGGTTACAATATCCAGTGCCGACGAGTATATGACAATCATTGATGGCGCTGCAGAGGCAGGTACTATACTTCCCAATCAGACTGCCTTGGTTTCAGGTGCACTCTCTATCCTGGCCGCAGAAAATGTCCCCAACGGTCATAATATCCAGATCAATTTGGAAGCCACCAATGGCGACACTATCTGGAACAGTTCATTCAGTGTCAAGGCATACGCACCAATCCTGGAATATGTCGATTTCACGATCTCCGATATCAACGGCAATAACAACGGCCGCCTTGACCCCGGTGAAACGGCGGACCTGATCGTTTCCATCACCAATAAAGGAGCTGCCGATGCTTACGATGTTTTTGGCCTGCTTGGTTCCAATGACCCATTTATACAAATAGGATCCGACTCGGCGATGTTTGGGGAAATTGCACAGAATGCCATCATAACACAGACATTTCCGGTAACTGCAGTGGTAATCACGCCACCGGGACACCAGGCTGATTTCACGGTCAATTTCTCCGGCGACATGGGCATTACAACAAACGGGGAGTTTTCCTTAAATATTGGCTTGTTCCCGATGCTTATCCTGGACCTGGACGATAACACCAATTCAGCTGAAAAGATGATGAACGCCCTGGACGATTGGCGCATATTTGCGGAATATTCGCAGGAAATCCCTGCCGATATCAGCCAGTACCAGACCATCTTCCTTTGCCTAGGAACCTACAGTTCGAATCATATATTGACAGATAGTGAGGCTGCACCTTTCATTGATTTCCTGAATAATGGCGGGAACCTTTACCTTGAAGGGGCCGATACATGGTATTATGACCAAATTTACTACTCGACATCGCTCCATCCCATGTTTAATATTCTGGGCACAGACGATGGCGACGGTGACCTGGGCACCATAAACGGAGTTGCAGGGACCATCACTGAGGGCATGATTTTCTACTTTAGTGGTGACAACAGCTATATCGACCATATCTCTCCGATCAACCCGGCCTATACCATTTTCAACAACGCCACCCCAGCCTATGCTATCGCTGTGGCTCATGATCCCGGAACATACAAAACGATCGGTTCTGCTTCCGAATTTGGCGGTTTGCTGGATAATCCCAACAGCACCAGGAAAAACCTTATGCTGCAATACCTGAACTTCTTCGGAATGGACCCTATTTCCGAAACGCCTGAAATCCCTGCCGGAGAGACCAAGGTTTGTGCAAATTCGGCCCAGGGTGTTTATTCTACCCAACCTGTCTCCAATGCCACGTATTACATCTGGGAGGTAGATCCTGCTGAAGCAGGCACTGTCGAAGGATGGGGCACAGAGGTTACCGTGACCTGGACCCCTGGTTTTGAGGGCACCGCAAATCTAAGGGTTTGCGGGATGAACCAGAGCGGCCTGGGACCTGTTTCACCTGACCTTACAGTTAATATTTATGATCTGCCAACGGCTGAAATGTCATTTACAAGCACAACTATATGTGCAGGCGATACGACTCTCGTGAATATTTTCCTTACAGGGGTTTCGCCCTGGCGTCTCGTAATAAGCCTTAGTGGCAATGAGATTACCATGAATCCCAATAAACCGTATATGGATGGTATTCCTTTAAATCCGACTGAAGACCTGGAGGTAGTGATCGTTTCTCTGACTGATGGCACAGGATGTGAAAGAATTGATTTCACGCCTACGATGATAACTGTCATGCCACTGCCAGCATCCCCGGCCAAGCCAACCGGACCGGAATTTATTGACCTGTATACTACTTTGCAAAGTAATTACAACACCACCGGTTCTGCTTCTGCACTTAGCTATGAATGGACATTATCGCCTTCCGATGCAGGAAACCTGATAGTAAGCGGGAACGGATTGGATTGCACCGTCGATTGGCTGTCGACTTATACCGGGCAGGCCAACCTGAAAGTCAAAGGGATCAACGATTGCGGAGAGGGCGATTTCTCAGAACTCCTGGCCGTAAATGTTGCTAACACATTTGGCCTGGATGAGAATGAATCCGGCCTCGGTATAGCCGTATATCCAAACCCTAATATCGGGAATTTCAGAATTGAACTGTCAGCTTATAAATCCACCAAAGTTAAAATGAGACTATACAATGCTTCAGGTGAACCAGCCTGGGGGCCTGTTGAAGCAGAGATCAACAGCAAGTTGAGTTTACCGGTTAAAGTTGCATCTCTCTCCGAAGGGATCTACCTGCTTCAACTTGAGACAGATATGGGCATTTCTAATCGGAAAATCATAATAAAAAAATAAATATTTTTGTACAATTAAAAACCAATCCATAATGAAAAAGCTTACTTTTCTTTTTATCTGCCTGCTCTCCGTTTCTGCTGTCTTTGCACAGGTAACACGGGATAAAGTAGTGGTGGAAGTAGGAACCGGCACATGGTGCCAGTATTGTCCCGGCGCTGCCATGGGCGTTGATGATCTGATCGAGAATGGGTGGCCGGTGGCTGCTATTGAAAATCATAACGGAGACCCCTTTACCAACAATTACTCAAATGCAAGGAACTCTTTTTATGGTATCTCAGGATATCCAACTGCTTTCTTTGATGGCGTAAGTTCAGTGGTTGGCGGCAGCCATAACGAGAGCATGTATCCGTCGTACTGGCCAAAAGTTCAGCAAAGGATGGCAGTACCTTCTCCTGTTACAATTGAGGTTTGGGGCAGCCATACCGGTCTGACATACAATGTTACCGTAACGGTTACCAAAGTTGCAGAGATCAATGGTCAGAATATCCGCCTGCACCTTTGCCTGACCGAGTCACACATAGTTTATGCCTGGCAAGGCATGAGTGAAGTAAATTATGTAGACCGCCTGATGGTGCCCGACCAGCTCGGGACGGAATTAGATTTCACCGAAAGCGACGTGCTGGAAATTCCTCTCACCTTTAATGTGCAGTCAGGTTGGGTTTTAAACAATATGGAGCTGGTGGCTTTTGTGCAGACCAATTCCAATAAAGAGATCCACAATGGATATAAAGTAAAACTGGCCTTCCTGGTGCCTCCTCCCCCTCCACTGGCTGCTTCTTTTGTCTCTGATACGACAACCTGCGAAACCTACCAGGTTCAGTACACTGACCAATCAGCCGGAAACCCGACCGGTTGGTACTGGGAATTTCCGGGAGGTACACCGGACACTTCCAGGGAACAGAATCCAATTATTACATATAACACTACAGGCAAATATGATGTTTCGCTGACGGTGACAAGGGGGACAAACAGCAGCACCAGTCTTATGGAAGATTATATTGATGTCTTTGAACTTCCTGAAGTTGCTTTTGCGGCTATGGAAGATCAGTGCATCAATTATCCCCCGGTGGAACTGATCCAGGGAAACCCTGCCGGCGGCACCTATTCCGGTCCGGGTGTTGAAAATGGTTTTTTCCATCCCGATGTAGCAGGTGCCGGAACGCACACGCTCATTTATACCTATATGGATGAGAACAGTTGTGAGAATTTCGCCGAACAAACAGTCATTGTTGATGCCTGTACCGGCATACCGGAAAACCAAGGCGTGCAGATCGTAACCCTTCCGAACCCAACCCAGGGGACCTTCAAACTTTCCATTACGGGTATGGAAGATATGATGAACCTGCGGATCATTAATATCACCGGCAAGACCATTTATCAAAAAGAAAACATCGAGGTTAACGGAAACTTCAGCACGATGATCGACCTTACTGGTAATTCCAATGGGATTTATTATATCTACGTTGATGGCGATAAATCCTCTTATTTCAGGAAGATCATTTTACAGAGATAAGGATTAGTGAAAACCACCTGCTTCGGAGCTTACCGGATGTATGGTACTGAAATCTCATGCCTCAGGCTTTCCCCGATTCTGTCGACGGATAATTCCATGTATTGCGCCATCCTCTTCAGAATCGGTTCAATGTATTCCCATGGCGCATTCTCAATCAGTTTGATTGTAAGCTCCTGCCGTAACTGAAATAACGATTTCCTGGTTCCAAAGGTAAACATCCCTCTGTTAAAAAAGTAACTTTCCTCAGAATAAGAGTATGGTACATTGGTGACTTCCTTAAACAGGTCATAGCTGGCTTCGAATGTCTCTTCCGATTTCATGGTATAATGCGACCATTTTTCCATGAGTCCTTCTATTTTCCATTCAGTTCGGGCCGAAGGATCAGCCAGTTCACTCAAGGGAAAGATAACAAGTGGATACAACTGGTAACCGGCTGATAAATTTGTTAGCGATAGGTTGTTCAGAAAAGCGGCTGTATTCCGGAGGGTTTGCTTGTTTTCACCCGGAAAGCCGACGACAAAAGTCATCAGAACACTGATACCATGGGCATCGAGTTGTTCCACCCCTCTTTTCACATTTTCGATCTTCTGGCGCTTATTCATCCGTTCCAATTGTCCCGGATCACCTGATTCCACGCCTATTTTTCCCATCATCAGGCCGGAGCGTTCTATTGCTTCCATTTCGTTGTCAGAATATTCCCCTCCCCGCATGAAGCCAATCCAATGTCTGAGTCCTGATTCAGTAATGGCGTCGCAAACTTCATATAGTCGTTTTTTAGTGATAAACACATTATCATCAGAAACATGGATAACCGCCAGGTTTTGTCCGAGCCTGTTTTTAACCAGGTTCAACTCCTGTGAAAGGCTAGTCCTGGAACGGAGGAAAATACGGGGATAGAGTTGGCAAAAATCGCAGAACCGGCAACGGTAAGGACAGCCAATGGATGTCCGGAGCGGAATTTTTTCTGGGATTTCATCAATCAGGTCCCACCGGGTATAGTCTTCGTCATAATCCACCTGCTCTTCTTCTCTTTTAGTAAAATTAAAACCATTGTCACCGGGTAAACAGAGGTTCGGGATATGTTCGAATGATGCGCTACTGCCCTTTTCCAACTCTTTCAGGACTTCCAGCAGGGAAGATTTTCCGTGCGGTGCTACGACCAAAATGTCAGCGTCCATTCTGGTATGGCCGGGGTGGAATAGCATCCGGGGTTGATGAGGATAAAGGTGCGGGGAATCGAGATGCTTCATGAATTGCAGATAATTTTTCCACACAAAAACACCTCCGGCAATAATATGAGTGTCGGGCATGGCGCTTCGAATCGATGAAAAAAGACCCAGAAGCGAATCTGTTGTGATGATCATCGTTGTTGAAACACAAATAGCAAAAGGGTCTTGTTCAGCAATGGTTTTTATAGTATCTGTATCGTATTTGTTTGTCAGGATGGTGTCATAGCCGTATTGGTGCAATAAGCCTTCAAGGTAGAACCCTGCCGCCGGGATATCATCTCCGTAATCAAAGCCCCGGGAAACATGCTCAGTTTTAAAAGACTCATTGGCAAGTTCATAAAAAGCGGCAAGAGTCAACTCCCTGTTATTCCGGCTAAGCCTCAGGTTGAAGTCCCTATGAAATTGGTGCTTATCGATTAATGGGGCAATAATTCCAATGGTTCTTTTCATGACGGATTGTTTTCATAAAAAGGTGATTTGATCCTCTTTTTTTTTCATGAACAAATATCATTAAAATAATAATGATAATTGCGAAAGCCGGAGAGCGTGCTAATAGTGTGGGAATCTGATGTCCCCCGGGTTTGCCTCGTTGCCATACCTCACCCCCAAGCCCCTCTCCTCAAGGAGAGGGGAGAAATTTGTGCTAATTGTTAAGTCATCAGCGGGTATATTTCCCAAATTTCCGGATTAACCAGTAAAAACTATGGCGAATATGGGGAGGATTATAGAACACAAATTTCATTACGGGGCATTTCCGGAGACATTCCGGAAAGCAAGGGAACTTCGAAGAACGATGACACCAGCCGAAAGGATTGTCTGGTACGAACTTCGTAACCGTTACCTTTCGGGGTACAAATTTCGTCGGCAGCATCCGGTGAGGGAATTCATAGTGGATTTCTTCTGCCCTGAAAAGGAACTGGTGGTTGAAATCGATGGCAGTATACATCAACTGCCGGAAATAAATGAAAGGGATGAAAACCGCACTGCTGAATTGGAACGGTTAGGGCTTACAGTTATCAGGTTTAGCAATGAAGAGGTGATGAATGATATTGATGAGGTGATGAGAAAGATTGAGGAACACCTCACCCCCCAAAGGTGAGGTATTGGCCAGGCGCCAGCTTAGGTCGCTTATACGGCAACTGGTGTTTAAAGGGGTAAAAATCAGGATTGGGCTGCACCACACGAAGCCTTACATATTATGCGATGGCGACAACCCTATTTTTTGGGAATCTTATTTCGCAATTGAACCTCAGTTTCAAGAAATTCGATTTTCTCACTCATTGGTCTCATCTGATCTTGTGTAAGCTGAAGGATTTCAGCCTCTAGTAAATCAATCTTTCTTAACGCTACTTCGATTCTCTTTTCTCGCCACCAAGAGAGTGCATTAGCTAAAAGTGAGTAAGATTGAACGACCTGCTTGCCCCGGAGTTCCGGGAATTTGTCTAAAAAATAGTTCTTCTTACTCTGCCGAACGTCCACTTTGTACTCTAATTTCAAAAGCTGTCGACTAGTGAAGCTTATCTCGCTTTGGAGCTTCACTGTTGAAAGCGATTTCAGTTCAGGATTGAATGCAACTTCAGGCAAGAACATTGAAGGTTTGTTCTTCAGGGCAGTTATGAAAATGCTTTCTCTTGCCCTTGTGACGCCCACATATGTTACCCGCCTCTCTTCCTCTATATCGGATTCATCTGTCAGCCGTGAATCTTGGCTCAAGTTGAAATAGACGATATTGGGATATTCATTTCCCTTGGTTTTGTGAATAGTTGTTAGATGTATTCTTGAATCAGTGAAATCGTCTAACGTACTATTTTTTAATTTTATGTTTTCAATTGATTTGGTATAGCTGTCAGCTATTTTAAAGAATATTTTTGTTATCTCTTGAGGGTCTTGTGGAGTAAGATATGCGTCTGTCTTTGTCATTTTACTTGTTGATATTATTTTAGTAATGTTTTTTTGTCAGGCTTGCAGGTGACGCCCCGCCGGCAGCCGTAGTGCAGGTTTTAGCAGATTTTACATTTGCTTTTCGCTATCATGTTTATTAGCTCCAACCACTCTCCTTACCACCTTGCCCCGCATTGAAGCTGCCGGCTCGTTGTATGCAGGTTAAATTTTGTCAAATGCTTCACAAATAAATTCTTCATCATTTCTTTGGTCCAGCCTTGTCAATGTACATAAAATTTCCTCATCAGAGCTTGAATCCTTTTTGCAAATAATACACAAGGATGGTTTTTTGATTTCATCAGGATTGATTTCAATTCCATTATCATCATAAAAAGGGCTCATAACTATCTGAATTTCATCGCAATTTTTAATTCTTCAAAAACATTAAAAACAATTGGACAAATCATGGAGTACTCGATAATCCCAATTAGTCGAGTTGTGAATCCTCTCTTTTGAAGATGAGGGAAGGATTTACAATCATTTGGTCGGCTTTTATAAATTTCACATTTATTGCCATTGAGAAAGATACATGGATTACCTTTTAAAATTATCGGACGCAATTTGCGACAACAATTTCCACATTCTAAACAATCTATGTTCTTTTTTACAAATTCATAAATCGGCTTAACAAGTAAATCAATTTCTTTTCCTTCCTGCATTTTTAAATAAGAACGAAATCTCCAATTTTTGTCTTCATTCCGTTTGGAAAGTTTTTCAATCAATTCTAAGTCTTTTATAAGCATTGATTTCCGATTTTTTACAATTTACTTGCAACATCTGCATAACAACCCTAGTAATATGATCCTCCCAAACCTGGTAATGTAAATGTACCTGTTTCCCCTCCCAAATATAAACAATAAATCACCTTAAATTAAATACGAATTTCAGGTTTCAAATTTCAAAAATCCCCCGGCTAAAATAGTTTTTCGGAACCCACATTACATTTGGGGGGATTTTTCTGATTAAGAAAGAATTAACACCTTTAAAGAGGATATTTGCTTAACTTTGTCCTTCTACTTTAATGCATTAACTTATGAAAAATTTTACTACGCTTCTTATTTCTTTGTTTATTGTTTTTCAATCTTTTGCAACTGACTGGACCGGCATTCGGTCGGAACAGCCCAAACCTGGACAAAAACAACTTATTTCTTCCAACATCGATCAAAGTATTATCCGTTTTTCATTGGACGGGTTTCTCAAATCTGAAGTGAATACCCCAATGGGACAGGCCATGGTTATAGGCCTGGAAGGAGCAACCCAGCTCCTTCAGAAAGGGGCGCCTGACCTTCCGAAAATGACCGCTTCTGTTATCATCCCCGACTTAGCCGGGATGCAAATCGAAGTTCTGGATGCGGCTTACCGTGATTTTGAAAATATCCTGGTTGCCCCTTCAAAAGGTAACCTGACCCGTGATATCGACCCTTCTACAATACATTATGAATTCGGCAAAGAATACACGACAGATGCCTTTTTCCCAGGAAACATAGCAGGTTTAAGGGAGCCTTATATCGTTAGGGATTATCGCGGGCAAACGGTTATCGTTTATCCTTTCCAGTATAACCCGGTTTCAAGGACGCTGCGAGTTTACACCGATATAACCGTGAAAATCAGCCGGATTAACGATCTGGGACAAAATTCGCTTGTCCGCATTGTACCCTTTGAGGATGTCGATGGCCAGTTTGACCAGATCTATCAGCGCCATTTCCTGAACCCTGTCGACAATGATTCAAGGTATACGCCGGTGCCGGAATTCGGGAATATGCTGATCATCTCCTTTGGCGCATTCATGGATGCCATGCAGCCGTTTGTGGACTGGAAAAAACAGGAAGGTTACCCGGTTGAGATCGTGGATGTGGGAACCATCGGAAATTCTACCGCTATTAAAAGCTTTATTGCCAATTATTATAATACTAAAGGATTGACCTTTGTGCTGCTGGTCGGCGATGCAGCGCAGGTACCGACTTCTTCGACCTCTGCCGGCGATTCTGATAACAATTACGCCTACATCGTTGGAAACGACCATTATCCCGACCTCTTTGTCGGCAGGTTTTCCGCGGAAAATATTGCCCAGGTGGAGACCCAGGTGCAACGTACGCTGGATTATGAGCGGAATCCGGTTATCAGCACTGACTGGTTTTCAATTTCCACGGGCATTGGCTCTGACCAGGGCCCGGGTGATGACAATGAGTTTGACTACCAGCACATCCGCAATATCCAGAATAATAAGCTGATCCCTTTCACCTACACTTATGCCAACGAATTATTTGACGGCAGCCAGGGCGGAAATGATGAAGGCGGAAATCCGACACCGTCGACAGTTGCAACAGCGGTCAATGCAGGTACCGGCATCATTAATTACACAGGCCATGGCAGTGATATTTCATGGGGAACTACCGGCTTTTCCGTCAGCGATGTCAATAACCTTGTCAACGATAATCTTCTTCCTTTCATTTGGTCGGTAGCTTGTGTCAATGGGAATTTTGTGAACGGGACCTGTTTTGCCGAAGCCTGGCTCAGGGCGACGCATAACGGGCAACCTACCGGCGCCGTGGCTTTCCTGGGTGCCACCATCAACCAGTCATGGGACCCGCCGATGGTTGGACAGGATGAAATGAATGATATCATGGTTGAAACATACCCCGGAAACATCAACCGGACTTTCGGGGCACTGTCTATGCATGGTTGCATGCAGATGAACGATGAATTTGGCAGCGGTGGTAATGAAATGACCGACACCTGGGTTTGCTTTGGCGATCCCAGCGTGATGGTCCGCACAACCATGCCGGAAAACCTCACTGCAACACACGACCCGGTGCTCTTCATCGGGGCCACCCAGCTTACTGTAATCTGCGACGCTGAAGGAGCCCGCATTACATTGAGTATGGACGGTGCCAAATTAAGCACTGCTGTGATCCAGGGAGGTTCAGCTATCCTTGAGTTTGCCCAGTTGAATGACATCGGCACGGCTACACTCACCATTACAACTTTCAACCATATCCCCTATATTGCAGATATTGATGTAATTCCGGCCAACGGGCCCTACGTTGTTATGGATTCCTATGACATCGCCGATGTTGAGGGTAACAATAACGGCCTGCCCGATTACAATGAGTCTATTGACCTTTCGGTGGGATTAGAAAATGTGGGTATTGTAGATGCAAACAATGTGATGGTTACTCTTACCTGTTCTGATCCGTATATTATTATCACCGATTATAGCGAGCTTTACCCTGTCATACCGGCCGGCCAGACCATCTCGGTTGAAAATGGTTTTGCCTTTTCGATCGCAAGCGATGTGCCTGACCAGCATCCCGTTACTTTTAACCTTAGTGCCAGTAATGGCGCCAATACCTGGGAGAGTGTGTTTATCATTAAAGTAAATGCGCCAATCCTGCATATTAATTATATCACTATCAACGATACTGAAGTGGGTAACGGCGACGGCGAACTGGATCCAGGCGAAAGGGCAGACCTGACAATCGATTACAGCAACACCGGGCATGCTACTGCTTACGATGTCGGTGTTTACCTCGAAGGACAGTCAGGATTCGTCGAACTGACCGATCCCCTGCAGAACTTTTCTTCCATCGGGTTCTTCGGTGTTTTCAATAAAACTTATGCCGTTATCGTGGATGAACTGGCTCCCGAAGGAATTAAGGTCGATTTCGTCAATGAACTGACTATGGGAGATCTCTTGCAGGACAAGGTTTTCCCATTGAAAATCAGTGCAAATGTCGAAGATTTTGAAACGGGCGATTTCTCCAAGTTCAACTGGCAATCTGGCGGGAATTTACCGTGGCAGATCGTTAACCTCTATCCTTATGAAGGTTATTACAGCGTTCGTTCCGGTGCCATTACGCATAACCAGACCTCCGAAATCTCTTTAACTTATAACGTGATGACTGCCGACAGCATTGTCTTCTACCGCAAGGTCTCTTCAGAGTCGTCTGATCTCCTGAAATTTTACATTAATAACCAGTTGATCGAAGATTGGTCGGGGACTACCGGTGGATGGAAGCGTGAAGCTTTTGCTGTTGGTGCCGGCAACAAAACTTTTAAATGGGTTTATGAGAAAAACTCTTTGGGCAGCACAGGATCCGACTGCGCCTGGCTGGATTATATCGTATTGCCCTCACCTATGGTTTTAACCATCTGGGCAGGGCCTGATGATGATGTTTGCACCGGGGAATCCTATCAGTTGGACGAGTCTTATGGAACCGATTATAACCAGGTTCAATGGACCAGTTCCGGCACAGGTAATTTCGATGACAACACGAACATGCACCCACTGTACAATCCCAGCAGCGATGACATTAACAGCGGTGAAGTCATGCTGACCCTTACACTTTGGGATGACACAGAAAACATGGTAGCTGATGAGATGCTTCTCGGGTTTACAGATGTCCCTGCAGTGCCCGATATTCCGCAGGGGCCTGATTATGTTGATTTAGCTTTAATCCAGATCTCGGAATATTCAGTCAATCTGCTGGAAGAATCGGAAAATTATAACTGGTACCTCGAACCGGCCGGCGCCGGGATGGTCATTGCCGACCAGAACAATGCAACCGTTAGCTGGGACAGTACTTTTATGGGAACTGCATACATTTCCGTGGCCGGGACTAATGAATGCGGCGAAGGTGGCCTTTCAGAAGCCTTTGAAGTTACTGTGGATAATTCCCTCGTAAGTATCAATACACCCAACGCAGTAAATCCGGGTCTTGTCATCTATCCAAATCCATCATCCGGTGTGATTAACCTGGATGTAAGCGGGCCTCATGCTGACAACATGAAGATAGGCATATACAACCTTCTTGGTTCTTCGGTGTTGATCCGCGATGGAATTCACATGGGAGACCGGCAGGTACTTACCCTTGATTTATCAAGCTTACCAAATGGAATTTACATTTTAACCTTAATTGGAGATAATTACAGCCAGACCCGGAAGCTGATCATCCAATAGAAGATGCTCAGATTATCAAATATATTATGCTTTCTTTTAATTTGTATTTTCCCTTCGCTGGGACAAGTCAAAGTTATTGATGCTTCCAGGCTTACGGATAAATATCCATACCGGTTTTACCCTGATGTAGAAGGAAAAGTAGTTATTGATGAAGGATATTTTAATTACTTATCCTCAGAAGAAAATAAAGACGACATAACCGTTTTCCCGCAATGGCCGGTTGCCAGGGCCGGGAGCAACGAAAGAGGCGGGGTTTATGGAAATCTCGACGATGATCCCGAACTGGAACTGGTTTACCCGGTTGGTGCAGCATTATATGCTTTCAATATTGACGCATCCAATGTCACTGGCTGGCCACAGATACTGGATTATCCTACCGACGGGGCTCCGGCTTTCGGCGATATTGACGGGGATGGCGTTGGCGAAATTGTCGTGTCTACTCACGAGATTGCAACTTTTTCCTCTGGCACCATCTATGCCTTTGAGATTAATGGCACGAATGTTTCAGGATTTCCGGTCACCACGGTAGGTGGTGGGGTCCGGACACCTGTCCTGGCCGATCTTGATGGGGATGACGCCCTGGAGATCATCATTGCGGTAAGGGACTGGCCCGAAGGGTTCATCTATGTTTACCGCGGTGACGGGACAGTTTTTCCCGACTGGCCGCAACGGATGGATTATGTCCCTGGTTCAACTGTCGCTGTGGGTGATATCAACGGTGATGAAATCCCCGAGATCATCGCCGAGTCATATTACAGCCTGCATGCTTTTAAAACAGATGGCACCCTGCTGCCAGGATTCCCCTATTTACCGGACACAACAGGCACCAGGGTGTTTTCCTACTCCACCCCTGTCCTGGCAGACCTGGATGGAGATGGTAACCGGGAGATCGTCTGCGGCGATCACTCTATCACGGATGGCACCGGCGCGGTCCATGTGGTGAAAAATGATGGCACCTCATTGGAAGCCTGGCCCAAATTAACCGGTAGCTGGATCTACGGACCTCCATCTATCGGTGATATCAATGACGACGGCTCTCTCGACATTGCAGTGGGGGACCAGACGCTGTCGGCTACACCGGTGAATAAAGTCTATGCCTGGACCGCCATAACCGGGAATCCCCTGCCAGGTTTTCCCATCACTGATATTTTTGCCGTAAACAGCCAGATCATCCTGGCAGATATCGATGGGGATCATGAGATCGAACTGATGTTCGACGATAATACTTCAGACGGAAAATACCCAGGTTATAACCATGATGGGACTATAATGGAAGGTTGGCCACTTATTGTCAATGGCAGCACTTTCTTTATTAATCCTCTCGTTGCCAATATTAACCGTGATGGAATTATGGCAATTTCCGGCGGAGGAACCGACCAGGGAAGCGGCAACACCAATCTTTACCTATGGAATGCCAATGTCGAATATAACGCTGATCTGGCTGTTTTGCCAATTCTTCAATATAATACACGCCATAACGGGGTTTTTGGAGATTACCTGATGGTGGGGACGCCGGAAGTCCCTGGAAAGGTAAAAGAAGGATGGAAAATCTTCCCCAATCCTGCAACAAACAGCATTACACTTAATCCACCTGATTTCGGAGGAAATTCAAGCCTTCCTGAATACCTGCAGATTGGAATTTATTCTTCTTCAGGAATAAAAATATGCAGTCAAAAATACAGCATGGCAGGCGGAGGATTACATTTCGACCTGACCGGATATCCTTCGGGTATCTATTGGCTTATCATCAAAAGCGATTCCCGGTTTGAAGAACTGTTTAAGTTCCTCATCATCTCCCGGTAGGATTTTACGGAAGCGTAACCCCGGGATAATCGCTCACGATTACCTGCGGGATTTTTGCACCAAAGGTTGTATTGATCGCATCAATGAAATAATAAGCAATTACTGCACTTCCCACCGGTGTGGGATTAAGACCGTCTGTAGAATAGAAATTGCCGGTAGCGAAGCCGGGGCTGATCTTGACATTATCGAAAACCAGTCCTCCGTTGACATCTTTCATGATCTTATTCATATCCACAAGCGCAATATCTTTTCCGCTGATCAGTTGGTCTATCTGCACATTATAATTATCAACAGCCTGCTTTATACTGGCGATTTCCGTTTCATCCAGGATGTAAGATGAAGGAACCGGTTTCTGGCTGCCCCATCCTGCACATTTCAGAGAATCCTGGGGCATGGAGAGAAGAACGAACTCAGTACTTTTAATCTGACGCATTCCCCAGGGCAATGAAGCATCCTGGATCACAATCGGGTTTTGACCGGGGATAAAATGCAGGGTATCGCTCGATCCAAGGCTTTTTATTAGCTGATTCAAGCCGGCATAGGCTCCATTCAGCAAATCTGCGGTTGCCTGGTCAATTGCCAGCACATTATATGGGATAGTATGGAAGAAAGCCGCATCGGTGATATCCGGCACATTGGCAACAGCGCCTTTAGCACCGTTTGCTGTCAGCACATCCAGAGTCGCCTGGATGGAGCCGGTAAAAATTTCCACCGTAGTGATCGGATCAACACCGCCACTTATGGCATTGGAAAGGACATCGTAACTCCCCAGCCAAAGGGTGAAAAATGTGGCATTGACAGCAGGTATCTCTCCAATAATAGTAGATCCGGCAGATGAGGCAAACCTTCCATAATACGGATGTAATGTTGCCATACCAACCACTCCCATGTAAAAGCTTTTCAATCCGGGCAGGCCAATATTATTGTAAGGGCCATTGGCGGCAATTGAAGCGAAATTCGCCATGTCAACCTGCACATCGGCATAACCTGGCAAAAGAGAGATAGCGCCTTTGCAATCCTCGCGGAATCCCATTTCCAATTTAGGTTCGGGCACACCGGTCGATAGTCCGAAGCCGTATTCGTCAACCATCAGTGGTTGTTTGAATGAGCCACCGCCGACAAAACTGAACTGCCCGGCAAGGATGTTCGGGTAGGAATTTTCTTGTCCTGATATATAAAGCGAGCCATCTGCAAATCCTGCAGTCCATGAATCACCAACCGCAATATAACGGCTGAAATCGGCATTTCCTTTGGAAGGGGAGAACTCATCAATATTGGGCTTGCATGATGCAAGCAATATTAAAGGTATGATATAAAGCAAATTTCTTTTTTTCATCTTGATGAATGTTAAAAGTTAAAAGCGATAGCTGAGCCCTATCCCGGGAATGAAAGTCATGGTCTTGTAGGTACCTCCGAAATTATCGGGTTCATAGGTCTTATCGGCTTGCAGCCCGTGCAGCTCAAGATACGACAGGTCGATTTCAAGTCCTTTCACCGGTGTAATGGTTGCACCGAGTGTGAAAGCGATGGTGTTCAGGGTTACTGTTTCCGGGGTGAAATATTTCTCGTTCGCCGGAGAGGGGTCATAATAAACTCCTGCCCTGAATGTGAATATGTCGTTCAGCTTGTACTGGCCACCCAGGCGGGTGATCCAGCTGTTCTTGTATTCCCTGGGATTTTGTGTGTTCAGTAAATCGCCACTCTGTTCAAATTCAAAATCCAGGGATTTGTAGGTATTCCACATGACCCAGTTCACTTCTGCCGCAAGTAGAAACTTATCATTGATCTGATAGGCAAGGCCGAAGTCAAGGTTTGCCGGCAGAGGCAGTTCAGCGTTGAATTTGTTGGTTGCAGGAACAGATGTCGAAAGGGCTGATGGAACCGTAAAAGTCGCATCTCCGCCTTCAAGCTTCATCATGATCTGCGAACGGTAATCGATCCCGATGCTTAGCTTTTCTATAGGTTTGTAGAAAACCCCGGCATTGAAGCCAAAATTGGTGGCTTTGCCTTTGAGATTAGCTTTCGAAGTTTCGCTGTAAGGCAATGCCTTGTTCAGCTCGACATTGCCGATAGCATAGACAAAACCTGCGCCTATACCGAATTTTCCCTTGTACTGGTAAGCAACTGTCGGCTGGATATAGATCGCACTGATTTTAACATCCCGGATCAGGTAACGTCCTGCCCAGTCTTCATTCCATTTGGCGGAGCTTCCAAATGGTGTATAAACGCCAATACCCACCGCTATCTTGTCCTTGATCTTGATTGAAAAATAACCGAAAAACGGTGTCCCGAGCGGGTTTTCCGTGCGCGCCTGGTAATTAGTGGCTTCTTTCTGAAAGATGTGGTTGCTTATGATGCCGCTGGCCCCGACTGAAATACTGTATTTCCCGTCATAAAGGGCCAGGGATCCCGGATTATAGAAGATAGAGCTGGCATCAAAAGCAAACGGCGTTCCGATGAGCCCGATGCCCGTCTGCTTATGTCCCTGCAAACGGACCTGGTAACCCCCACCGAGAAGGGTAACCGAACATAGGCAGAACATGAGGAATAGGAATAATTTGTTCTTCATAGGTAGGTTTTTAAGTTTGAAATGGGGTGCAAGTTAAATATTAATTCGTTGCAAAAATATATAGGGAAATTATAGTTGGGCAGATGGACAGTTGGCAGTTGGACAGACAATAATCAATGACCCTTCATTGTAGAGAGGGTGTATCAAAAGTCCGTTCATTTCCTTTTCAGATTGATATTTCAGGGCTTACGAACGGGATGTATATTGTGCGGTTGATATTTGATAATGGCGAAACCGCTTCAGAGAAGTTTTTAAAAATTTCGAAATAAATGCATACCAGGATTAAGTTTCTCGCAGATTTTCGCAGATTTGGATGTAGATTAGCGCAGAAGTTCTGCGTAAATCAGC
Source organism: Bacteroidales bacterium (assembly GCA_023229505.1). Classification (NCBI taxonomy): domain Bacteria; kingdom Pseudomonadati; phylum Bacteroidota; class Bacteroidia; order Bacteroidales; species Bacteroidales bacterium. The sequence goes on from JALNZD010000009.1 coordinate 76,875, forward strand.
GTATTCATCTGCATTGATCTGCGAGAAATTTTTCTTATCTTTAAAGAAAAAAAACTATGAAAAGTCCAGGCCATTTGATTTTCATTTCTGTCTGCCTTATCATTTTTACAGGCAATTTCATTTCTCAAACGCATTCCTCCGTCACAGCACAAACCCTTTCTTACATCGAATCGTCTTCCGGCCTTGCAAATCCCGAATGGGAAGGCGGGCGGACGGAGCTGGAATTCGCCGATATCAATGCTGATGGTCTGTTGGATATCATCACGATCGGCGACCATGGCAGTCCCTTTATCAATACAGAAGAGCATGGCATCATGGTATATTACGGGGATGGTGCGGGAAACTGGAGTGTCCAGATGACCGGGGATTTCGGATATGGAGGGATCGCAGCCGGTGATGTCAATAATGACGGCTTCCTGGATGTGGGTTATGCCATGCATCATAATTATTCCTCCACGGATTTCGGCGATCAGCTCATTGAAGTAGCTCTGGGGGATGGTACCGGAATAAACTGGACACCCTGGGACGATGGCTTGGCCACCAATGGCGAAGACTATGGCATGTTTGCCACCGATTTTGCCGATGTGGATAACGATGGCGACCTCGACCTCGGAAGCATTTCTTTCGGCTGCTGCGCCGGTATTCATGTTTACCTGAATAATTCAGATGGTACCTGGACCCAGAGTTTCGGCGTACTTGACGGGAATTCCGACATGATTTTCCAGTTTGGAGATATTAATAACGATGGTTTTATAGATTTTATCGCCGGCTACGAAAACGGAACGGTTTATTTTGGCGACGGAACGGGAGACTTTATCCTGAAAGATCTCAATCTCCCTTCGGGAGGATTGATGGGCCGGTTAGGCCCTTCCCTGGGAGATATTGAAAACGACGGAGGAATGGACCTTGCCTTTGCAAACAACAATGGCGGATTGCATGTTTATATCTTTGACGATTGGGACCAATTATGGCAGGATTTTTCAGGGGATCTTCCCTCCACCGGGCCCTTTGAACACACCCAGCTGGCCGATATGAACATGGATGGTTTCATTGATTTGGCCGCCTATGGCGAAGGAACATTCCAGGTTTTCCTCGGCGACGGCAACGGCAACTGGACTGCTGATGCTACCTTCACCACCGGCGACCCGGGATATTCCCAGGCATTCCGTGTTGGCGGAGATGTGGACCACAACGGAAGGCCGGATATCGTCCTGCTCGAGGAAGAGGAATTAAGCTGGTTTACCTATCAGAACTATCTCCGCTGTTACCGGGAAAGTTCGGTCCCCATTCTGCTTGACATTAAGCCGGTATACCCCCGCGGGTGGGAGAGGTTCAGGCCGAATTCCGTCCGCTTTATCGACTGGATCAGCACAGTCCCGGGAAATGAGCCTGCTACTGTCAAACTGGAATATTCCACCATAGGATCCAATGGACCAATGACTTTGATTGCTGACGGACTGCCCAACAGCGGCAGGTACCAGTGGATTGTGCCCCAGGAAAATTCAGTAACTTGTTACATCCGTTACACAATAACTTCCGGTACTTCAACCTATTCAAGTACTACGTCGAGGGCATTTATGATCCTTGACGGGGGAATAGGGATCGATGAACCGAAGCCGGAGAGCATGGGAATTAGTGTTTATCCCAATCCGGCGGGTAGGCAGTTGACAGTTGACAGTTGGCAGTCGGCAGTCAAGATGGTGATAACTGATCTTTTCGGACGCAGGATTAAAGAATGTGCTAACATCTCTTCATTTCCTTTCCTGCTCGATATCTCTGACCTTCAGCCAGGAATGTATATTTTGCGTGCAATAAACAAAGATGGGGAATCCGGTTCGGCGAAGTTTCTGAAAATTTCACTGTAAATCTTAACGAGTTGTTGGTTCTCGCAGATTTCCGCAGATGCTATCCAAATAAACGCAAAAGATTTGCATAAATCAGCGTTTTTATCTGCGTTGATCTGCGAGAAACTTTTCATTTTTTGTTCCCCCCATCAATACTTCCCTGCTTCCATGTTTCCCCGCCTCCCTGCTTTCCCGCTTCCCCGCTTCTGAAAACATTTTTCCCAATTAATTGTTACTTTTGCATTCCCATAATCACAACGTTATGAAAAAAATCTTTACTCTCATCGCAATCATCCTGTTAATCCCGTTTCTCATCTCGCAGAAGCCACCGCGCAATGGCGACAAGCCTTATGTCGAAGGGCAGATCATGATAAAATTGCGTTCTGATCTTCCCCAACGCCAACAGCAGATGCTCCAGGAGGTTCTGGCCGATTTTAAATCTGTAAATCTGGATATGGTCGAAAAGCTATCAGGAAGACTGAATATTTTTCTTCTCCGTTATAATCCGGGTGTTACTGATGACGACCGGTTACTTAAAGAAATCAAGGTCCATCCTGATGTGGAACTGGCCCAGTTCAACCACTATATCCAGCAAAGGGAACTTATTCCTTCCGACGAGTTTTTCGGCCTTCAATGGAATATGCATAATACCGGCCAGACCGGGGGAACGAATGATGCCGACATTGACGGTCCCGAAGCATGGGATCTTGGCAATTCGGGCGTAACAGCCACCGGCGATACGATCATAGTTGCCATCGTGGATGACGGCTTCGATATCGACCATGAAGATATCAGTTACTGGAAGAATTACCACGATATTCCCGGAAACGGTATCGATGATGATACCAACGGTTATATCGATGATTACAATGGATGGAACTCCTGGACCAATTCCGGGGAAATCATTGAAAGGGATCATGGCACCCATGTTACCGGTATTGCCGCGGCCCAGGGCAACAATTCAAAAGGTGTCACCGGGGTGAACCTGCATGTGAAAGTAATGCCGGTGGTGGGCTCGGCTTCGGTCGAGTCGATCGTGGTGGCAGGTTATGCCTATATCCTCGAAATGAGGACTTTGTATAATGAGACCGGCGGGGAAAAGGGCGCATTTATCGTATCCACGAATGCTTCTTTCGGGGTGGATAACGGCCAGCCGGAAGATTTTCCCATCTGGGGAGCGATGTATGATTCTTTAGGGATGCAGGGTATTCTGAGCGCCGGGGCAACCGCCAATGCAAACGTGAATATCGATGTAGTTGGTGATATTCCTACTGCTTTCCCCAGTGACTTCCTGATTACTGTCACTAACACCGATAATGATGATGTAAAAAGCAGCTTTGCTGCCTATGGCCCCACTACTATCGACCTGGGCGCTCCGGGCACGCAGATATACTCTACCCGTCAATCGAATGCTTACGGTTATAAGACCGGCACTTCCATGGCTTCGCCGCATGTCGCCGGTGCCATTGCATATATGTTTTCAGTGGCCAGTGAAGAATTCATGACAGCTTACCATAATGATCCTGCAGGCATGGCCCTATTGATCAAGCAGTATATCCTGGATGGCGTCGATCCTCTTCCTTCCCTGGATGGAATCACCGTCACAGGTGGAAGGTTGAATATTTATAAAGCGGCTTTATATGTCTCTGAAGTAGCAGTTAATATCAGTGCCGATCAGGAGACAATCTGCCTGGGCGAAAGTGTGCAGCTAACATCTTACGTCATTGGCAGTCCAGGCCCTTTTACTTACACGTGGACCTCCGATCCGGCGGGGTTTACCTCCAGTGAGGCCAACGTCACTGTCATCCCGGATGTTACCACCACTTATTTTCTTGAGGTTTTCGATGGGTCCGTCACAGTTGAGGACCAGATCACCATACAGGTTAATCCTTTGCCGAGCGTTGATATCGGAGCCGATACTTCGATCTGCCAGGGTGAAAGCCTCGTGATATCAGCCGGAGAAGGGTTTGCATCATACCTGTGGAATACGGGTGAAACGACCATATCGATAGAAACGGCCGTCCAGGGTGAATACTGGGTAGAAGTTACCAATGAGTTCGGTTGCACCGCTACAGATGCCCTAATCCTCGTTGTAGTGCAGATGCCGGAAAAACCTGTTATCTCTTCCGGTCCGGCTTCAGTTGATAACTATATTGCCACTTCTTCAACCTTTAGCTGTGCAGAAGTTCCAAATGCTATATCTTACCAATGGTTTGTCGCCCCAGCGGAAGCCGGCACCACTTCCAGCACCGGTACAGACGGTGAATTTGCCTGGACAATTGGTTATACAGGCTCTGTTTTGATAACTGTCGTGGGTATAAATGACTGTTGGAACAGTGAATTTTCGGATGCTTTTGCAACTGAGATTTATTCCTCGGCGGGTGTGAATGAAAATGCCGGAAACAGGCAGCTCATCCTCTATCCTAATCCGGCGAAGGAAGGTTTAAGTTTTAAGGTTTCAGGTTTAAGTTCGGGTAAGGATTATTCGTTTGGTATTTTTGATGCAACAGGAAAGCAAATTCAAGAGATCAAAGTACCAAGTGGACAACATGAATTGCGGTTAAATGTTGAATTATATCAGCCTGGGGTTTATATCGCAATTTTAAAAGGGGACGAACAAATCATTGAAAGCAGCAGATTTGTTATAGCGAAATAGAAAATTAAAAAAGTCCCGAACTCAAAATTCAAAATTTAAAATTTAAAATTATCTCGCGAGCCATTCCTCCGGGTTCAGCAGCGTCTTCGACTGCCATACCTCGAAGTGCAGTTCTGTTTTCGAATCAACCTTGTTGGTGAAAATCTTGCCGATCTTTTGTTTGGTGGTCACTTTTTCACCGATTTTTACATAAACCTGGTCGAGGTTGGAATAGACTGACAGGAACTCGCCATGGCGGATAATGACCACATTGTTGTTATTAGGCACATTCATTACGCGGGTGACCACACCGCTGAAAATTGCCCTGGCCTCCGCTCCTTCTTCCGTCAGCATATCGACACCATTATTGCGGGTCGTGACATTTTTAAGCACCGGGTGCGGGTGCTCACCGAAAGTGCTGGAAATAATGCCCTGCTCAAGCGGCCATGGCAATGAGCCCCGGTTGTTCTGAAAATTATCGGATAATATCTTTTCCTCCGGCGTCAGGGCAAACAGACCGGTCTTTTGAATCGGGGCGCCGTATTTATTGGCACGCTCATTAGCCAGCCGGATTTCTTCAGCGATAATATCCTGGATCGCCTGCTGCAGTTTGCGCGCTGCGGCCTCTTTTTCTTTCAGGGTTTTCTGCAGTTCCTTCTCCTTTTTCGACAACGTCTTTACCGATTTGTTCTTTTCTTCCCGCTCACGGGTGAGCTGTTGCCGCTGTTGCTCTTCCCCTGTTAATAAAGTATTCTTCCGGTCCCTGATCGAGGCGAGGTCTTCCATCTTGATCTCCAACCTTTTCTGCTTGATCTGGATAAGTAAAGCCTGCTGCTTCCGGTATTCGTTATATTGCTGGAAATATTTGAGACGCTGGTAAGCCTGGTTGAAATCCTCTGATGCGAAAATGAAAATCAACCGGTCGTAAAGGTTTTTGTTTTTATAGGCATAATAGATCATCTTCGCGTATTCATCCTTCAGGGCCTTCAGGTCTTTTTCAAGCAGGTTGATGCTGTCCTGCGCCTGTGCCATCTGGTATTCCACTAACTGGACTTCATTGTTGATCGTACTGATCAATTCTTCACGCTTGCCGATCTTCTTATTTAAAATCACCACCTCATTCAGGGAATTCTGCCGTGTCTGGCGTGTTTGCTCCAGGAGACGGTTAGTGTATTCGATCTCTTCCTCTACCTTTTTTTTATCCTGCTCCAGTTTTGCACGGTCCTGCTGGGAGAATGCACCGAAACCGGTCAACACTAATAAAAGCAGAATAATGGTGATTCTTCTCATTTTACCGGATCCTCTTATAATTCCCCGGAATAGAAAAAGGAAAGGTCATGGGTTCATCCAGGGTAACCTTGCTGTAATTGATCTTAATTTTAATCAAATTTTCCCCCTGGATATCAAATTTGAGTGCAGAAGGGTAAAACTGGTTTTCCAGACCCACGAAATCACTGTAATTCGCCGAAAGTTTACGGTTGTCTTTGATGTATTCTTTTACATCAACCTTTTTTATCTTGAATGATTCAGGGTCAAGCCAGATGTTCTGAAGAAGGACGATCGGGTCGGTATTGGTTTCTTCGGCTTCTTTCCTGATCTTCCGGCGTCCGGTGGTAGAAAGTTTATAATTCAGGTTGTCGATGGAAGCCCGGAACGAGTTGGTCTCATAAAACTGGAAATCATTACCCAGTAATAACGACTGGAGGATATCGAAATCTATGTGGATTTGCAAAAAGCGGCTCACCAGGGCGTAATCCCCGAGAAAATACTCCTTGTTAAACCGGTTAACGTATTTGACCGAGTCGGTAGTGATGATCATACGGAACATTTCAATCCCCAAAGCCGGGGTGATGGAAACCCAGATCAGGCTGTCTTTTCTGACCCTGACCTGGCCTTTGAAACTGGATGAATTCCTTTTCTCGGTGTAACTCGCATCGAATTTCGCAGAAACCCAATCGAAACGGAGTTCATTATCTTTCAGCCTGCTGTAAAGATATTCGGGGCCCTCCTCTTTCAATGGCGCTCTCATCAAGGGCCTGGTGGATTTGCAGGACGACATGAGGAGGATTGCTGACCCCAGCAGTAGTATTGCGGTAAACAGTCTATTCATAATATGTTTTTCCCTGGATTTTCTTTTGGAGGAACTCCGATCCTTCACCAGCCTTCCCGGCCTTTTCCCAATATTTGACCGCATCTTTTTTATTGCCAAGTTTCCACATGACGTCACCATAATGCTCCAGCACAACGGCACTTTCTTCACCGGTCTGTATTGCTTTTTCGATCCATTCCTTTGCCTCTTCGTACCGGCCAAGTCTAAACAATACCCAGCCATAAGTATCCTGGTTGGAGCCGTTACCGGGATCAAGCTCCACTGCTTTTTTCGCCATTTGCTCTGCTTTGTCCAGGTCAACATTCCGCAGTGAGAGGTAATAAGCATAATTATTCAGTACCAACGCATTGGATGGCTCGATCTTCAATGCCTTTTCATAAGCCTCGTCGGAATGCTGGTGGTCTTTCAGCTGGAAATACGTATCACCGAGATAAGAATAAAATTGGGCCAGCATTTTATCGTTACCTACTACGAAATTTACCCCGTTTTTAAAATATTTGACTGCCGCTTCAAAATCCTTCAACTGAAAGTTTGCCGCCCCGGCAAAAAGATAAAGCATTGGCTGTTCCGGAAAAAGTTCCAGCGCCCTTTTGCTTTCAGAAACAATTGCCTGGTTATCATTTAACTCCGATTCAACATACAATAACTGCTCCCAGACAAGATATTTCGTGCTGTCAAGGCTGATCACTTTCAGGAACGCCTCGTGCGCTTCTGCATACCTTTTATCCTGGACCAGAAAATCGGCATAAATGGAATGGGATTTTGGATTATCCGGGTGGGCTTTTATCAGGATGGCGGCAAGCTCAAATGCCTCGTCCTTATAAGAATTATAAATTTCAGTGACAGAATAATAGGCTAACAGGATGCTCACCTTGGAGTCGATATCAAGGCTTGGATTGGCAAAACCAGCCTTCAGGTACTCGAAGGATTTGACCTTATCACCTTTTTTCCGGTAATAATCGGATAAAGAAATGTTGATGTATGGGTTTTCGGGATCGATCCTAAGGATTTCGTTATAAATTGCCAGCGCCTGGTCATCCATTCCGCTGGTCATGTAAAGCTCGGCCAGCATTTCCAGGTATCGCGGTTCATCGGGGAATGCCCCGGAAAGCTTCTGGATTTCTTCGATAGCCTTGTCGGGTTTGCCCATCATGATGTAGATCTTTTCTTTCTGAATGGAGACATCTTCATTGATACCCAGTTTCTGTTCCAGGATATCATAGGATTTTACCGCATTCTTGTAATCATTATCATAGATGTAGTTCAACGCCTGATCCTGATAATACTCGATATTGCCGGGCTCAGCCATAAGAAGCTGATTGATGATAACACCTGCATCTTTGTATTTTCCCTGGACCTGGTAAAGCTGAATAAGCAACATCTTAAACCACTTATTTGACGGGTCCAATGCAACGGCTTTTTCAGCAAGCGGGGTCGCTTCAGCTATGTTTCCCTGTTCAGCGTAAATACTGGCCAGTTCGCACATGGCGGCTGCATCGGCAGGTTCCTGGTCAAGGCTCTTTTTGAAAAGCTCGATGGCTTTATCATAATTCTCCAATATCTTTTGTTTGGAAGCCTCGTAGTAGGTTTCGCGGTTTTTCGGAAAGTTACCGGTACCCGCAAGATTATCCTGGCCAAACACCTTTCCTGATAAAGACTGTAGGACGGTAAGAAATATTAAGACAGTAAGAAAAGGTAAGACTGTAGGAAAAGGTAAGACTGTAAGAGTTCTATTTGCTAAGTTTTTTAACATTGATTCATAAATTTAAAGGAAATTCTCTGTAATCATTTGGTCCCGGTGTGCCCAAATCCTCCCACCCCTCGCCCTGATTCCTTCAGTTCCTCAACCTGGATCCATTCAGCTCTTTCATGGCGGGCGATGATCATTTGAGCGACCCTTTCACCATCTTCTATAACGACTGAATCCTGGGAAAGGTTTATCACGATCAATTTTATTTCACCGCGGTAATCGGCATCGATGGTTCCGGGGGCATTGACAAGGGAGATGCCTTTTTTCAGGGCCATCCCGCTGCGTGGACGAACCTGTGCTTCAAAGCCGACAGGCAGTTCGATGAACAGGCCGGTAGGAATTAACGTCCGTTCCAGTGGTTTTAGTGTAACCGGGTGATCGAGGCTGGCGCGAAGGTCCATCCCTGCCGAAGCGCCGGTTTCATAAGATGGCAAGGGGTGCTTTGAAAGGTTGACGATCTTGATATTCACTGTGATAGATTTGCAACGGGCTGCAAAGGTAGAAAGTTTCTCGCAGATGAGCGCAGATTTTTCCGCTGATTAACGCAGAAAATAATGCTGACAAATCTGCGTGTTGATCTGCGAAAATCTGCGAGAAACCTCAAAAAGCAAGCTTAAAATCCTTTCTCTCCCTGAAAAAGACAATAATCAGAAATATCATCATCAGGATGCTATTGATCCCCAGTGAAAGCCATCTCTGATCAAAAGGCAGGAAGTAGCTGACCAGGAACAATCCCAGAGCGATCAGGGTATAAAACCCGATCCTTCCTATTTGGTATTTGATCCGGTAATATTTCTGGCCCCATATGAAGGAAAGGATGACCATCACTACGTAGGCTGAAAGATGACCCCAGGCGGCGCCAAGGTAACTGAAGTGCGGTACGAGAAGCACGTTCATGAGGATCGTAACCGCAGCTCCCGAAAGGCCGATATATGCGCCGAAACGGGTCATGTCGTTTAACTTGTACCAGATCGAAAGATTATAAGTGATGCCCAGCAGCAGGTTAGCCATCAGGACGATAGGCAGGACATACAAACCTTCCCAGTAACGTGGCCCGATAAAATACTTTACCACATCGACAAACAGAGTAACTCCGAGGAAGAGGAACAGGCCGAACAGGATGAAATATTTCATCACATCGGCATAGACCTGCTTGGCATTTTTTTCCTTAACCTGAGCGAAAAAGAAAGGCTCTGCTGCATAGCGGAACATCTGTATAAAAAGGGTCATCAATACTGAAAGTTTGTAAACCGCCCCGTATATCCCAAGCTGGCCCATGGCGTAGTTCTCCGGGTTTGGCACACCGGCCGGCACGATCAGGAGGTATTTGAAGATGATCTTATCGGCTACTTCGTTCACCATCCCGGCCATGCCAACGATCAGAAGCGGGAAAGTATAGACAAGCATCCGGCGTAACATAGCCCAATCAACCTTAAACCGGATACTGAAGATGTCAGGAAGTAATAAGATCAGGGTAATGGCGCTTGAAATCAGGTTTGCGATAAAGGCATACCCTACCCCGATTGTAGGATCGTAAACGGCTTTGACCCATGAATCCGGGTTGTGGCCGAGCATCCGCGGGGCAAGCCATAGGAAGAAAAAATTCAGGCCGATATTGACCAGTACGTTTATTATCTTGATGACGGAAAACCTCAGCGCCTTGTTCTTATGTCGCAGGTGGGCAAAAGGAATGGCTGTGAAGGCATCCAGGGCGATGATCAGGGAAAACCAAATGATATATTCTTTGTGGTCGGTGTAATGAATGGCCCCTGCTATTGGCTGGGCAAAAATCAGTATTAACAAGACGAAGAGGAAAGAGGTGAGGAGGACACTAAAAAGTGATGCTGAGAAAACTTTTTTCGGGTCAAGTTCCTTTTCGGCAAAACGGAAATAAGTTGTTTCCATGCCGTAGGTCAGCAACACCAGCAGGAAAGCCATGTAGGCGTAAAGCTCCGTGATGATGCCATATTGCCCTTCAATGAAAACGCGTGTATAAAAAGGGGTGAGCAGGAAATAATTCATCAACCGCGGAACGATGGTTCCCATCCCGTAGACGAGTGTCTGCCCTGCCAGTTTCTTCAGAGGGTTCAATGTTGGCGGATTGATGGGGGTAAAGATAGAAAAAAGTTGACAGTTGACATTTGGCAGTTGACAGTTGACAGGAAAAAGTCGGTAGTCAGCAGCCAATTTTTAAAATAATTCATTTCCAAATTTCAATTTTCAATTTTCAAATATTTTCATCCAATCTTCCTTAACTTTCTTCAGCAGCCCAACATCCAGCCCATGCTCTATCCCGTTTTTTTCACAATAATCTATTAAAGCAAACGTGTCGAGGTTGCCGACAAGGTGGTCATCGGCCATGGGGCAACCGCCGAAGCCGCCGGTGACGGTATCGAAGCGGCGCACGCCTGCTTTCCAGGCGGCGTCGATCTTATCATACTCCTCGCCCGGCCTGCTATGCAGGTGAATGCCGAACTCCACCTCCGGAAATGTTTTTATAAGCCTGGAATACACTCGGGTGATCGTTTCCGGAGTGACTTTACCAAGGATATCCGACAATGGGATTACCCTGTGCCCGAATTCATACAAATACCCGGTCCATTCCTCAACGATGCCCGGGTCCCACTTGTCGCCGTAAGGATTGCCAAAAGCCATCGTCAGGCAAACGATCAGTCGTTTCCGGTGCAGTTCGCAGATCTCCATCAGATCAAGAATCGTCCCCTTGGCCCGGTCAACATCCGAATTGAGGTTTCTCTTCAAAAATGATGGTGAAACCGAAAACGGATAAAGAATATCATCCACGCCATCAGTTCGCAGTTCGCGGTTCCCAGTTCCCGGTTCGCGGTCGGCGGTCAGCGGTCGGCAGTCGGCACAAAACTGCTCTAAGCTCTTTGCTCTATGCACTCCTCCACTTTGAACATTGATCTTTGAACTTTGAACTGCCTCATTGCCCCCGCGTTTGTTCCCCACCAAAACCATGATCCTTGATTTGCTTCCGGAAACATCGAGACCTTTCAGCACTTCGGCTGTGTCAGCCATCTGAGGGATAGCCTGGTCGGAGACGAAACTGCCAACTTCTACGGTGTCGAAACCAGCCTGCAGTAAAAGGTTGATAATCCTAATCTTTTCCTGGGTTGGAATGAAGTTTGAAATGCCCTGGAGGGCGTCACGGGGAGTTTCGATTATTTTAATCACGGGAATATTTGTTTTGTTGTTAAGTGTTTAAAGTGATTTAGTTAGGTTTTGAGTGTTAAGTGTTGAGTTTTAAGTTGGGGATTATTCTTTAAGATTTTGTTGGGATGTCTTGACAATTTTTGTAAGCATATTTATGACTTCTGTTACTTCGGTGATCAAATCATTATAAGTGATCCCATTGATAAAGTTACTTGCTTGTAAAAGCCTTAACCAATATCGTGCTTCTCTGGCTTCTTTTGAAGTGATCGACATTTTAGCAATGAAGTCTTTCTTACTTAATGCTGCTGAAGCTTCTTCAATGTTCGCTCCAATACTGGTGGAACTACGCAACAATTGCCTGGAAATCACATATTCCTTTCGATTTATCAATTCCTTGTAAAGACCCAGAATATTCAAAGCAAACAGGAAAGTCTTTCCCCCAACAATACTGTTTTTCATAGTACAGGTTTTTATACCTGTTAATCTGAAAATTGAAGAAATATACCCGCCCTGTTAATAAAATTCCCCAACTTAAAACTCAACACTTAACACTCAAAACTTAACTTCAAACAACCTAACTTATTAACCATTAACTAACTAACTTCAACTTTACCCTTTGCCCTTTGCCCTTTGAACTTCATTTCATGTGCTTCGGTATCCTCCCACTCCTTATCGTCTCAGATCTCAGCTTCCTTCCGACAATTCGCTCCACCATTTTCCCGGTTTCAAGTATCCTGTCGATATCCAGCCCGGTGTCGATGCCCATTTCATCCATCATCACCACCATATCTTCCGTAGAAACGAGCCCGACGATTTGGGGGTCTTTGTAATAATAATCGCCGGTACCGCTCACCGGGACTCCATCCACGAAGTTAGCCGGCTGTCCGCCGATCCCGCCCATGGTCGATTCATAATTGGTCATCCCGGCCTGGAGTGCGGCGAGCACGTTGGCGAGGCCCCAGCCACGTGTGGTGTGGAAATGGACGATGTGCTTGTCAGGGTTGCCGAAGGCATCGAGCAGCATCGAATAATAGCGATAAACCCTGTCGGGTGAGGCGGATCCGTCGTGGTCGGCATGCTCTACATCGGTTGCACCGATATCAAACCAGCGTTTGGCGAACTCAATGGCTTTCTTCATATCCGTCGGGCCTTCAATGGGGCAGCCCCAGATTGTACTGACCGTTCCGTTCACTTTGAGGCCGGCATCTCGCGCCATCGGGATATATTTTTCGCACATTTTAAAGTATTCTTCAATCGACAGGCCTGAGTTAGTCCTGTGGTGCGATTCACTCGTGGATACCATCATCAGGATACGGTCAGGGCCATAACCATCCTTACGTGCCTGGATAGCCCGTTCAATGGCCTTTTCCCGGATCGTGATGGTTGTAAGCTTGACTTTGTCAAGCAGATGTGCAACCTTCTTGCTGCTCCTGAGATTCTTCATCAGCTCGTCGGCGTCCTGGAACTGCGGCATTCCTTTCGGGTTGCCGTAATTGGTCACCTCGATGTGTTTGAAGCCACAAAGCAGTAATTCTTCCGCCAGCCAGAGCTTCGCCTCCGTCGGGATGAATTTTTCTTCATGCTGAAAACCGTCACGTACGGTAATATCTCCGATCGTTACTTTTTTGGGGTAATTCAGTTTCATATTGATATAAATTCAGTTAGCTAATGAATATTTCATTCAGGGTTCTAAAATAATGAAAATATTGATTTAAATAAAAGTAACGTATGTTGCTGATGATAGAGGATTGAATATGCGATATTTATATTAGAGATAATAATGTCAGGCTTGTGAGTGAATCCATAAGATTCATAAATTTGAACAATGAATGCCGGAATATAAAGCGCTTAATAAATTTGAAGTGATGGCTATCACCCATGAAAATTGCCCTCTTTGCGGAGCTGATAATATATCGGCCTTTCTGAAGGCAACTGATCATCTTGTAACCCATGAACCATTTAATATTTTCAAATGCCTTTCCTGTGGTTTTGTCTTCACGCAAGATATTCCCACATCTGTTGAAATCGGAAGATATTACCAGAGCCGGGATTACATCTCCCACTCCGACACCCGTAAAGGATTGACGAACAAACTTTACCACCTGGGAAGAACGTTTATGCTGAAGAAAAAACATGGGATGATAAAGCGGGTCGCAAAAGGAAGGAACCTGCTGGATATTGGCTGCGGGACAGGATATTTTCCGGCGTTTATGAATCGAAAAGGTTATAAAGTTGCCGGTATAGAAGCAGATCCAAAAGCCAGGGCTTTTGCGCAGAAAGAGTTTGGTATTCCGGTATATTCTCCTGAGGATTTCATTAATCATAAGTTTGAAGGCAAATTTGATGTGATCACATTGTGGCACGTGCTGGAACATGTGCACGATTTCAATCTCTATTTCAAGCTGATGCTCAAACATTTAGAAGATTGCGGTTCGCTGGTGATTGCGCTGCCCAACTGCAGCGCTTATGATGCACGGCATTACAAGGAATTCTGGGCAGGTTATGATGTACCCAGGCATTTGTGGCATTTTACCCCCTCGACCTTAAAAATCCTTGCGGAAAAGCACGGCCTGAAGTTGAATAGAATGAAGCGCCTCATGCTGGACCCGTTTTATAATTCGATGCTTAGCGAGAAATATAAGAGCAACCGGTCTTATATGATTTCCGGGGTTGTGATAGGAAAGCTGGCATATTTGGAAAGTCTTTTTAATATTCAGCAATCGAGTTCGGTGGTTTATTTTCTAACAGGGTTGGAAACCCTAAAATCTTAACAAAATGACGGCTGATCAACTTCTTATCTTATTAGCCGGAACCATCATGATCATCCTGTTTTCCTGGTTTGTTTCTATCCGGGAGCGCCGGTATCACGGCATTCCACGATTTTTTGCTTTTGAAGGATTACTTGTGTTCGCATTGCTGAACTCATCCGTCTGGTTCAAAGATCCATTGTCAATTCCTCAAATAGTTGCATGGCTGCTGTTCATCTTTTCGATTTATTATGCTTTTACAGCCTTCCGTTTATTTCATCGCCATGGGAAACCCGGCAGGAATTTCGAAAATACAACACAGCTGGTCACCACCGGACTTTATCATTATGTCCGCCACCCTATGTATGGTTCCCTCCTCTTCCTGGGATGGGGAATGTTCCTGAAATCGATGACATGGCAGACTATAGTTTTAATTGTGATCATCTCCGTTGCCTTATATATCACCTGTAAAGTTGAAGAGAAAGAAATGCTGAAGAAATTCGGGGATGAATATGAAACATATCTTACTAAAACGAAAATGTTTATTCCTTATATTTATTAATCAAATTTGATTTTACCCACTTATTATTGCAAATAGTAACCTTAAAACTGAAAATCTCTGCGTAATTTTTATATATTTGAGTAAATAATTGTAATTACTTTAATTAACATTCTAAAACTATACGTATGAAAAAGCTTCAATTTACGATTCTGGCCTGTGCTATTACATTTTCCGCGTTTGCGCAGCCAAAGTTTGCACAGATTACCGGCCCTGAAAAGGATCATCGTGTCAGACAGGAACAGGTGCGACCAGATCAGGTAAGTCTGTATGCCGGTGAAAGTGTGATTGGCCAGAAGCAATTTGATAATTCCATTATCGGGACCACCTGGTACGACCTCCAGTCATACACAAACGTGATGCAGCGGATCTGGGCATATCCTGACGGGACTGTCGGTGCCACCTGGATGTGTGCTGGTGAAAATCTTGTTCCTGAGAGGGGTGCAGGCTATAATTATTTTGACGGAAACGAATGGGGGGACATACCAAATCTGCATGTAGGCCCGTCTGACCGTATGGGCTGGCCCAGCTATGCCCCATGGGGCCCGAACGGGGAAATTATTGCATTATACCGGTATGTCGTTGGATCAGGTTCTATTAAATTTTACAAGAGGGAAAACAAAGGCCAGGGAGATTGGATAGAAACCACGCTAAATCCACCTGCAGGCATTTCCCTCGTATGGCACTCCATGATGACAAGCGGCGAGAACCATGAATACATCCAGCTTCTGGCCTATACTTATGATATTGAATATCAAGGCCAGACCAATGCCCTGCTTTACTACAGGTCTTCCGACGGAGCACAAACCTGGGAAGTCGATGGTGAAGTGATCGATGGATCGGGATCTGATTATTTTCCGACCATCCATTCATTGACCTATTCCTGGGCAAATCCCGTTGGAGAAACGATCGCATTTACCCTGGGATTTGACGAATGGGGCGGACGGGTTTTTAAATCGTACGATAACGGGGATACCTGGGAATTTATCCAGGTCATGGAAACCACGCTCGATCCTTTCAATATCCCCACCGACAGTGAGGTGACCCCATGCGGAAGTGGAACTTCTTCCTGTGTCCTGGATTCACAAGGTAATGTCCATATCGTATTCCCCCGGATGGCTAAGGTTTATACCGGTGGTATACTTTATTATTATCCGTTCACCGACGGGCTTATATACTGGAATGAGTCGATGCCGGTGATAGACACCACACTCATAAGTTCCTATACCCTTGATTTTCTTGACGCTGCCGGCAACCTGTGCGGCTGGGTAATGACCACACAACCTTCCTATACCATTCCTGAAGGGCAGCCTAATTATTCTAATGCCATGTGTGCCTATCCCCAGCTTTCAATTGATTCCGATGACAATATTTTTGTTGCGTCCAGCACCCTGGCTCCGGATTATACCAACGGTGAATTCTTTTACCGTCATATCATCGCCAATAGCTCCTTCGACCTGGGAAACAGCTGGGAAGGGCAGATTGACCTGAATGAGGATATACAGTACATTTTTTCCGAATGTGCCTACCCGGAAATGGCTCCGGTGATCGGCGATTATGTTCATGTTGTATTCCAGGAAGATCCTTTCCCGGGTATTGCCGAATGGCTTACCAACCACGACAAGGTACAGAACAATATGATGCACATGACTATTGATAAGGATGTTTTTGTCGGCTTGAAGGAACCGGCCGAAGCTTTGCCTTTTGAATTGTCCATCTATCCAAACCCCGTCGCCACAGTCGCGTTTCTGAATTTGACCCTGAAAAAGGCCGGTGATGTCTCGATAAAATTGCTGAACCAGGTCGGACAGAGCATTTATAGCAATGATCCGGGAAGATATGATGAAGGGCGGCACTTCATCCGGCTGGATGTTTCAGAACTGCCGGCAGGCATTTATTACTGCGTGGTGAAATGTAGCGGACAGCAGACGACAGAGAAGGTTGTAATAATGTAGTGTCACGTCACAATTAATATGACGTAATCAAAAAAAATTGTATCTTAGCCAAAAAAAGGCTATGAACACTTACAAAGTTACTCTTACACAGGAAGAACGAGATCAATTGACCGAAATTACCCGA
>JALNZD010000010.1 GCA_023229505.1 Bacteroidales bacterium
CATCTTGTTTTGGAGTTTTGGTTTACAACAAAGCAGATGCTTTTCTCTTTTGTCTTCAGCCTATTAAGCAGGTTTTTACAAACATGTTATTGTTAATTTCATCGTAAAATTTTACCGGAGTATTGAGTTATAAATCCTTATATTAATCAAATTTCTGTTTCACCTGATAACCACGTGTATGTTCAAAGTTATTATAGCCGTTCATACAGTCACTATCTATTTAAATCTATAAATCCGATACTTGGTGTCAAACAGCCAATTAACTCCCCGGATATCCGGCTCTATCCTATTCCCGCTAAAAGCAAAATATCAGTAGAAAATAAAAGTTCTTTAAGAATAAATCAGTTTGTTTTTTATAATCAACTCGGGCAAAAAGTTCTTTACGGTCGTCTGACAGATGATCTCATTGATGTGTCCAAATTAATGCCCGGATTATATATAATTGAACTTGAGCTGGAGAGAACCTCTGTAAGAAAGAAGGTAATAATAGAGTGAATCGACAGTTAACGTTAACGCTGATGTCCAGATTAGATTTCCGCACGTGGGATTACTACAAGGGTTGCGAAGAGATTCCCACTTTCGTGAGAATGACGCTATAAGCCAGGGAAAGAAAGGCGGCGCCCAATAGTTTTTGGGCATAAAACGTCATTCCGAGCGAAGCGAGGAATCTGCCGGCAAAGTAAAAAAATATTTTCACTTTCTTGTCGGAAATGAATTAAAACATTTTATTTTTGTCCGATCGTTTAAACCATTTGGTTAAATTATGTGATTAAATCTTTTAGTCAAAATGAGCCAAAAACATTCTGAAACCGAAATCCTTATCCTCGACGCGGCCAGGAAAGTCTTCCTGGAGAATGGGTTCGACGGGACATCCATGCAGATGATCGCTTCTGAATCCGGGATCAATAAAGCCCTGCTTCACTATTATTACCGTAGCAAAGACAGGCTTTTCGAAGCCGTCTTTGTCGAAGCATTCGCTCATATGGTTCCCAACCTGATGAAGGTTTTCGCATCAGAAGCTGAATTTCCGGATAAGATCAGGGGTTTTGTGAATACTTATATCGGAGCCTTACTGGAATATCCCCAGATTCCACTCTTTATCCTCCACGAGCTTCACCGGAACCCGGGACGTGTCATTGAACTTATCAAATCTACCGGCATTAACCCGGATATCTTTATTAATCTTATAAAAAAGGAAATAAAATCAGGAAATATCGGCGATATCGATCCCAGGCAATTAATAGTCAATTTACTGGCTTTATGCATCTTTCCTTTTGCCGCCCGCCCGATGGTTCAGGGTTTCATTTTTAAGAACGATGCAAAGGCTTATGAGGTCTTCATGGAAAACCGGAAAAAAGAAGTAGCCGATTTCATTATTAAAGCAATAAAACCATGTTAAAAAAAATACTGTTGATCACAGCATGGGTTAGCTATTTTGCCCTTGCTTCAGGACAGGACGGGTCAGTCACACTCGATTACTGCCTAAACCAGGCCTTAGCAAATCATCCACTCTTCGATCAATATGACCTGCTGGCCTCTTCAAGCGGGTTAAAGATCAAAAACTTCAACCGGAATTATCTCCCTGAGATGAATATCAACGGTGATGCGCACTACCAGTCTGATGTAACGGAAATACCCATTTTTAGCCCTGCATTCATTATTGAGCCGCTCGATAAGGATCAGTACAAGATTTCACTTGATGTCAGCGAGCTGATCTATGATGGCGGGTTAACTAAAAGAAATAAAGACGTTGAATACATTGATAACCAGATCAATCAGCAAAATATTGGCATTGATCTTTACCGCCTCAAAGAAAAGGTCATCGGGGTTTATTTCAGTATTATCTCCTTACAGGAAAATCGTGAGCTGCTGAATGTCAACAGGCAAAACCTTAAATCCCGCTTAAAAGAAGTCGAGTCCGGTGTTAAAAACGGTATGGTACTTTCTTCCAATGCCGAAATTCTGAAGGCGGAGTTGCTGAAAATAGACCAAAAGGAAATCGAAATAGAAGCGGGAATTTCTTCAGGATACAAAGTGCTGTCAATCCTGACCGGCGATACGATAATCATTGGGACTCAGCTTCTTTGGGGAAATCCGTCTGTTGAACCTTACTTGCCGGGTCATGACAGGCTGGAATACAACCTTTTCAGCTTGCAGCAACAAAAAGCTGAATCCTTAAAAAAGCTGGCCTCCTCCAGGCTTATGCCCAGGCTGCTGGCTTACGGCCAGGCAGGTTATGGCAAGCCGGGCTTTAATATGCTCCTGAACGAATTTGATGATTATTATATTATCGGCGCTAAACTTAGCTGGAATTTCTGGAACTGGAATAAAACCCGCAATGAGAAATCAATTCTTGACCTGCAAAAGGAAATCCTGGCCAGCAGCCGTGAATCATTTGATCAAAACCTGGCAGTTGACCTCGAGAGAAGGATGGCCGAAATCACAAAGATCGAAACGCTTCTTCCGAAAGATGAAGAAATTTCCAAAATCAGGGCAGGAATTGTTCAGTCATACGCTTCCAGGCTTCAGAATGGCGTTATTACAGCAACCGAGTACATCACGGAACTCAATGCTGAAACAGAAGCCAGGCTTAATCTGAAAATCCACCAGATCCAACTGGTAAGGGCAAAATATGAATATCTCTCAACAGCCGGAAAACTGTAAAATCATTAACTTATGAAAAATACATTTTACCTGATCTTATTGTTAATTCTTTCATTGGCCTGTTCGCGCACCGAAAGGTCAGATGCGTATGGAAATTTTGAAGCCATCGAGGTCATTGTCTCCTCGCAGGCCAACGGCCAGATCCTCAGCCTGAACATAGAAGAAGGCATGGATGTCACGTTGGGCGATACCATCGGGCTGATCGATACGATAGATCTGTCGCTTAAAAAGCGACAGCTTATCAGCCAGGAAGAGGTTCTCCTCGCAAGGTTGAGAAATTTCGATTCCCAGGTCCGTGTACAGGAACAACAACGAAAGAATATCCTGGTCGATAAGGAAAGAGTGGCTAATTTACTTAAAGACGGCGCGGCTACGCAAAAACAAATGGATGACATAACAGGCAGCCTTGACCTTTTGGAACAGCAGATACTTGCCACAGAAGTACAAAAGGAGGCTGTCAGGGCTGAAATGGCAACCCTGGAAACCCAGGTCAGGCAAGTGGAAGAGACCCTGGGCAAATGTTACCTGGTCAGCCCCCTTTCAGGCACAGTGCTGGTGAAGTTTGCCGAAGCCGGTGAAATAACCGGAATGGGCAAACCTATCTGCAAAATGGCCAACCTGGATGAGTTGGAGCTGAAAGTATATATCGGCGGTGACCAGCTTCCCTATCTCAAATTGGGCCAGGCGGTTGAAGTGCTCATCGACAAAAACAAAAAAGACTTTTCCGCATTGCCGGGAACCGTATCCTGGATCAGTTCCAAGGCCGAATTTACCCCAAAGACCATACAAACAAAAAAGGAAAGGGTGAACCTGGTATACGCGGCCAAAGTCAGGGTCCCGAACGATGGCACACTGAAGATCGGTATGCCGGGTGAGATCAACTTTATGAAGGCAAAATAATTCCTCTAACTTTACCCAAATAATTAAAACTGACTATTATGACAAAAAAGCTTATGAAATTAACTGTATTAATTGCGTTGATATTAGCCGTAGTCCCAGCCTTATCACAGAAATACCCTGCCGATCTTATCCTCGGGAAATGGCTCAATGAGGATAAAGATGCGTATGTCGAGATTTATAAGGAGGCAGGCAAATATTTCGGGAAACTTGTCTGGTTGAAAGAACCGAATGATGAAGTGACCGGAAAACCCAAGATAGACGATGATAATCCCGATGTAAACCTGCAGAACAGGCCTGTGCTGGGACTGGTGATCCTGCATGATTTCATCTTCGATGGTGATGAAGAATGGGAAGACGGAACGATCTATGACCCGAAAAACGGCAAAACCTACGACTGTTATATGGAAATTGATGAAGAGGGGACTTTGAAGATACGGGGATATATCGGGATTTCATGGATCGGCAGAACCACATATTGGACATGGGTGAAATAATACCTCCTGGCAGAAATCATGGAACACGCAGTCAACATATCCGGGATCGTTAAAAAATACAATGAGGTAACTGCACTTGACCATATTTCGCTTACTGTGGAAAAGGGTGAGATCTTCGGCTTTATCGGCCCTGACGGAGCCGGAAAGACGACCCTTTTCCGGATTCTGACCACTTTGCTGATTCCGGATGAGGGAGAAGCTTTCGTAGAAGGGTTCCATACCGTGAAAGACTATAAGAAAATCAGGCAGATTGTCGGGTATATGCCCGGCCGGTTCTCCCTTTACCAGGACCTGAGCGTGGAAGAAAACCTGAATTTCTTTGCCAGTATTTTTAAAACCTCCGTCAAAGAAAACTATCATCTGATCAAGGATATTTACCAGCAGATCGAGCCTTTTAAAACTAGGCCGGCAGGGAAGCTTTCCGGCGGGATGAAACAGAAACTGGCCCTGTCATGTGCTTTGATTCATAAGCCGGTCATCTTATTTCTCGATGAGCCCACCACCGGTGTTGATGCCGTTTCGAGGAAAGAATTCTGGGATATGCTGGGTAAACTAAAAGAGGAAGGCATTACGATCCTGGTTTCTACTCCTTACATGGACGAGGCGAGCCGTTGCGACCGCGTTGCACTCATACAGGAGGGGAGAATATTAAGTGTGAATACACCGGTAGGAATAGTAAAATCCTACGAAAATCCGCTACTGGCAGTTAAATCAGAGAACATGTACCAACTATTGTTTGATGTCCTTGAATATCCAGGTACGATCCGGGCATACCGGTCAGGGGAATTCATACATGCTGCCGTAAAGAAAGATGCATGGCAGGAAGAAAGTATCAGAGGTTTTTTTACCGCTAAAGGGCATGAACAATTAGTTGTCAAGGTTATAACACCATCTGTGGAAGATAGTTTTATGGCACTGATGAAAATTTCCCCCACCCCGGGGCCAACCTAATGACCACTTTATGACTATTTCTGACCATCATATAATTGAAGTAGAGAATCTGGTAAAGAAATTCGGCTCATTCGTGGCGAATGACCATTTGAATTTCTTTGTCAGGAAGGGGGAGATTTTCGGCTTCCTGGGTGCCAATGGCGCAGGGAAAACCACGGCAATAAAGATCCTGTGCGGTTTGTGGAAACCAACATCCGGAAAAATAAAGGTTGCTGGTTATGATGTTTATAAGGAAACGGAAAAGATTAAAAGAAACATTGGTTATATGAGCCAGAAATTTTCTCTTTATGACGATATGACCATTGGCGAGAATTTTACTTTCTTCGGCGGGATATATGGCCTAAGCAATAATAAGATCCGTGAAAGGATGACCTATTTTTTGAAGAAACTGGGGATTGAAGATTACAAAGACCGGGTGATCCAATCCCTTCCACTGGGATGGAAACAAAAGCTTGCTTTCTCTATTGCCGTTATGCATGAGCCGGCTATCGTATTCCTCGATGAACCGACAAGTGGTGTTGATCCCGTCACACGCCGCCAGTTCTGGGATATGATTTACGAAGCGGCCCATGAGGGGATTACTGTATTCCTGACCACGCATTATATGGATGAGGCTGAATACTGCGAAAGGGTCTCCATCATGGTCGACGGGCGGATCGAAGCGCTGGATACACCGGCAGCGTTGAAGGAGCAGTATCAGGCTGATTCTATGGAGGATGTTTTTGTGAAGATTGCTAGAGGATCTGCACAGTTGACAGTTGACAGTTGACAGTCAGCAGTCTGAATCTGGAATTTGGAATTTTAAAATATGCGAGGCTTCATTATAAAAGAATTCTACCATATTTTCCGCGACGTCCGGACGATGATCATCCTGTTCGGGATGCCGGTGGCCCAGATACTATTGTTTGGCTTTGCGCTGACCAACGAGATCAAGAATGCCCGGATCGCGGTGCTGGATCATTCCAAAGATGTGGTAACTACCGAAATCATAGCAAAGATCACCTCTTCAGGATATTTCATACTCGAGGAAAACCTTGTCAGTGAAGATCAGATTGAAGACAAGTTCAGGCAGGGGAAAATCAAACAGGTTATCATTTTCGAGGATAATTTTGCTGAAAACCTTGAAAAAGACAAAAAAGCCGGGATCCACATTATCGGTGATGCTTCCGACCCGAATACGGCCAGCCTGCTGGCAAATTATACCCGTGCCATCATTAAGGATTACGAGGCAAATCTGATATTAAACCAGGCTGCCATCCCGGTTCTGATCATTCCCGAACCTAAACTGCTCTTTAATCCGGAACTAAAAAGCGTTTTCATGTTTGTCCCAGGCATTATCACGGTTTTGCTGATGCTGGTCTGTGCCATGATGACTTCAATCTCCATTGCCCGTGAAAAAGAACTGGGAACGATGGAAGTATTGCTCGTATCCCCCTTAAAACCGATCCAGATCATCCTTGGAAAAGTAACTCCCTACGTGGTCCTGTCACTCATCAACGCCGTCACCATTTTGACGCTCGGCTATTTTGTCTTTGGCATGCCGATGAGGGGAAACCTGGCCCTTTTATTGCTGGAAGCTATACTCTTCATTATTATGGCCCTCTCGATGGGGATATTAATTTCCACCATCAGTAAAAACCAGCAGATTGCCCTGATGATCTCCCTGGCCGGGCTGATGCTGCCGACTATCCTGCTTTCAGGATTCATTTTCCCGGTTGAAAATATGCCAATTGTATTGCAGATCATCAGTAACCTGATGCCATCGAAATGGTTCATCATCATCATTAAAGCCATCATGCTTAAAGGGGTCGGCCTGCAATATATCTGGAAGGAAACCATGATCATTATCCTGATGACGGCAGTTTTCATCGGATTAAGTGTCAGAAATTTTAAGATCAGACTAGCATAATTATGCGAACTCTTACTTTTATCATACGAAAAGAATTTATTCAGCTGTTCCGCAACAAGGTCATGGTCAGGATCATCTTTATCCTTCCGCTGATCCAGCTGATTGTCCTGTCGTATACCGCTACTTTTGAGATCAAGGTAATCAGGTTGCATGTGGTCGATTTCGACCGGAGCAAAACTTCCCGCGACCTTATCGGCCATTTTTCAGGATCACCGTTTTATAAGATCGTGGAGTTTTCGAACTCTGACAAGCTGGGTGAGCAGGATATCCTGACCGGTCGCGCGCAGCAGATCATCTCAATCCCTGCAGGTTTTGAAAAAGAACTGAATACCATCGGGCAGGCGAAAGTCCAGATTGTCACCAATGCCATCGATGGCGCTGCCGGCGCACTGATGAATGCTTACACACTGTCTATCATCCAGGATTTCAATATCAACCTGCTGGTCGAATCCTCCGGCCTATCGACTGAGGAGCCGATCCAGGCTACATGGTCATTCTGGTATAATCCCGAACTGAATTACAAAAATTACATGGTTCCGGGGATTCTCGTTTTACTCGTAACAATCATCGGGATGTTTCTCTCTGGCATGAACCTGGTCAGGGAAAAAGAGATTGGCACCATTGAACAGATCAATGTCACACCTATCCGGAAATACCAGTTCATCATCGGCAAGCTCCTCCCCTATTGGATGGTGGCTTTGGTCGAACTCTCCTTTGGCCTGATACTGGCGCGGCTGATATTTGCCATTCCGATACTCGGCAGCGTCTGGCTCATCTTCCTTGTTGCGGCAGTTTATTTGCTGGTCACGCTCGGGCTGAGCTTATTGATATCAACAAAAACGAATACCCAGCAACAGGCCATGTTCCTGTCCTGGTTCTTCCTGGTCATTTTTATCCTGATGAGCGGATTGTTTACCTCTGTCGACAGCATGCCCCAATGGGCCAAAATCATCGACCTGTTAAATCCGATCGCCTATTTTGTCGAAGTTATCCGGATGATCATGCTTAAGGGATCAGGATTTTTGGATATTTCCCGTAATCTTCTTATCCTGGGGGTATATGCAATTCTCGCTCTCACCGTAGCAGTATGGCAATACCGTAAGACAACCTGAGAATGACCCTGCACCAACCTGCTTCAAGAAACTCAAGCACAAAAGACGCATCACACTTGATAATGTGTGAATTATGTAACTCTTTTCTTTAATTGTGTAACGCTTTCCGGAATTAAAGGACTGACCTTTATATTGTGAAAGTTCATTCACACCTATTCCGCGAGTTGCGGGAATTTAAAATTCAAAAAAAATTTGCACATGACAAAAATGATTATTAATTTTATTCAGTCTTAATAAAATAACCCTTTAAACCAAGTATTATTATGAGAAATTTCTACAAACAAAAGTTATTGGTACTGGTTTTCCTGCTTGGCCCGGTTGGTTTTTCACTGGCCCAGGATTTCCTCCCTGCCCTTAGCGACAATTACATGGGCATTAACCAGGTGTTCCTGCAGCCTGCTGCAATTGCCGACAGCCGCTTCAAATTAGATATCAATGTTTTCGGTTTTAATAATGATATCTATAATGATATGATCCGGTTTAAATCTACAGGGGTCTTAAATCCATTCAGCATCCTGACAGATAATAACTGGTGGGAAGACAACTCCTACATGACCAGTCCCAATGGCAAGGATAAAACAGCCTTCGTGTCTCAATCCGTCCTGGGGCCGGGTTTTTTGATTTCCATAGGCCAGAAGCAAGCTTTTGGTTTTACTTCACGTCTCCGCAATATTGTCAATGCGGATGATCTCAGCGAACCCTTGTCCCGTTCCATCTACGAGGATTTTACAGATCCGCTTTACTGGGATAAATGGTACCATGATGAGAATCTGCGCGTCTCTCATCATATGTTCGTCGATTATGGTTTGTCTTATGCTACTGAACTCGTGAATACGGGCGCCAACTTCCTCAAGGCCGGGGTCACGGTTAAGCTGCTCCAGGGTCTGGGGGCCGCCTATGTGCAGAGTGAAGATTTTTACTACTATTTCCATAAACAGGATGAAACTGGAAATGATGCTGATTATATGTCATGGAATTCGCCCTATGCTAATTCGGGCGTGTCTGGTAACTGGGGAGGCTATGACGATAACGGAAAATATAAGTTCTACCTGGATTATAAATTTGCTGCCAAGCCGTCCGTCGGCCTTGACCTCGGGGTAGTCTATGAATTACGCCCGAAATACAAGGATTACCGTTATAATATGGATGGTCAGACGGACCTGGAAATGAAAAACAAAAATAAATATTTGCTGAAAATAGGTGTATCGGTTTTGGATATTGGCAGGCTCAGATATGAAAAAGAGTACAAAAGTACCGATTTCACTGCAGCTTTTTCTCCAAATTACATAAATAATGATACTCTAAATACCCATTGGATGAATATTGAGGAAGTTCATTTCGGTTTTCCACCTTATGTGAACTTTGCCGATACGGTAAACGAAAGGATAAATAACGAACAGGGAATGGAAAAAGGAAGCAAGAATGAAGATATATTCACTGTAAAGCTGCCCACTGCATTAAGTTTGCAGGTCGATGTGAAAATCGTAAGCGGATTATATGTTAACCTGACTACTTTCACCGGGTTAAACCAGGGCTATTCCAAAGTCAACAATTCCCATTACATGTCGAATTACAGCATTACTCCCCGTTTCGAATCTAAGTGGTTCACCGTATCGGTGCCTCTTCAGTACAATCAGTTCCAGAAATTCAATGTGGGGCTGGGAGTCAGGGCTGCCTTCGTCTATTTCGGTATTAACAATATATTCTCCGGCTTGTTTAGTGATCCCTACGGATCAAGCATATACCTGGGTGTTAAAATACCCTTCTTCCAGGGTAAGCCGCCTGCCGACAGGGACAATGACGGGGTTTCCGATAAAAAAGACAAATGTCCGACTACCCCGGGCCTGTGGGAATTTTATGGTTGCCCAGACCGTGATGGCGACGGTGTGGCAGATAGTGAAGATGCCTGCCCGGATATTCCAGGCCTGAAGGAATTCCTGGGCTGCCCGGATACAGACGGGGATGGAGTATCTGATTTAGACGACAAGTGCCCGAATGTGCCCGGTCCCAAAATAACGAATGGATGTCCCGACAGGGATAACGATGGAGTAGTAGACGACCAGGATGAATGTCCGGATGCCGCTGGTCCGGTAGAGCTCGTTGGTTGTCCCGATAGCGATGGCGATGGTGTGCCGGATATTAAAGACAATTGCCCTGACCTTTCCGGCCTGGTTGAATACGCTGGCTGCCCATTCCTCGATACCGACGGTGATGGAGTGAAAGATGCCGATGACATGTGCCCGGATAAGAAAGGCCCGCCCGAAAATAACGGCTGCCCCTATTCAGATTCTGATGGTGACGGAGTGGTAGATAAAGAAGACCGCTGCCCACTGACACCAGGTGATCCGACTAATTTCGGCTGCCCAGTTATAAAGGCTGAAGAAGCAGCGGTTCTGAAAACTGCTTTTGAAAACCTCGAATTTGAAACCGCTAAAGCAGTGATCCGCTCCTCTTCCTTTGCTTCAATGGATGAGTTGGCTGCCCTGCTCATCAGCAAACCAACCTGGAAGCTGAAAATCTCAGGACATACTGATAATGTCGGAAGTGACGAATATAACATGAACCTGTCGAAAAACCGTGCCCAGGCTACCGCCAAATACCTCCAGGGTAAAAGGGTTCCACCTAGTCAGCTTCTCCCTGAATGGTTCGGTGAAACCAAGCCGATCACCGACAACGATACCCCTGAAGGCCGCCAGACGAACAGAAGGGTTGAAATGCAGGTGGTATTTGATTAACGTTTTTTAACATTCTGATATTCATAAGATTCCATCCGGTTGTCCGCCGGATGGAATTTTTACGTACCTTTGCCGCGTTAAACTATAAACATTAACATGCTGAGTAGTTAATAGCCTGATTATTAAATGGTACGCTATTTTAATTATAACAGGGCTTTTGTTGAACGAAAACAGATTTGATGAATTTATCTCAAAAAATAAGCATCTCTTTTAAATTTTTTTCAATTTTTCTCCTGCTTTTATTTCCACTTTTCTTATTAACCTCTTGTCTGACCAATCACCAGGAAAAAATGAACCAGATCCTGTCCGGTGATGACATACCCCGGCGTTTCAGGATCAGTGAAATACAGCAAAGAGGCAAGCTAATTGCGATAACTGATTACAGTCCAACGGATTATATGGCCAAAAGCGAGGTTGTCTCCTTCAACGGGAAGAAAATCTCGCAGTACGATGATATCATTCGAAATATTTCCAAACAGTATGACCTTGACTGGCGGCTTGTTGCGTCGCTCATTTACCAGGAATCACAGTTCCATTCTGATAGCAGGTCCTGGTCCGGGGCTTTCGGTCTGATGCAGATGATGCCCTCCACCGCAACCTTGTTCGGTATCGACAGCACCGCTTCTGAATTTGAACAGCTTGAGGCTGGTATCAAATATCTTAGAATCCTCGACCGGGAACTTCCCAAAGAGATCACCAATCCTGAAGAGCGGATAAAATTTATCCTGGCTTCCTATAATTTAGGTATAGCCCATGTTTTTGATGCCCGCAGGCTCGCCGGAAAGAATGGCAAAGATCCTAATGTC
This sequence comes from Bacteroidales bacterium, assembly GCA_023229505.1. Lineage (NCBI taxonomy): Bacteria > Pseudomonadati > Bacteroidota > Bacteroidia > Bacteroidales > Bacteroidales bacterium. The sequence goes on from JALNZD010000010.1 coordinate 11,572, forward strand.
TGGACAGAAAATGTTGATTATTATGTCCTGAATAAATCAAACCCGCTTTTTTATCGCGATTCGGTCGTGCGCTACGGGTATGCGAATGGTGAAGAGGCTTATAATTTCGTTTTGGAAGTGCTCGACCGCTTTGAGCATTATAAGAATACTATCGCCGATTAAATTCCGAATTCTTTACGGATCTGGGCGACCCATTTTTCGATACGCCCGTTAGTAAGTTCGTCCTGCTGGTCAAAATCAAGCGCCAGGCCGTAGAACTTGCCGTTTTCAACCGATTCGGACTCCTGGAAGTCATAGCCTTCAATGGGCCACAATCCCTTCAGAACAGCGCCGTGCTTTTCAAATAATTCCTTGAGGAAAGCCATGCCATCGACAAAGTTATTCGGGTAAAGCACCTGGTTTCCCAGGCCGAATAACGCGAAAGTTTTTCCTTTGAGCTCCGCCTTGTCAAGTTTGTCAAAAAAAGCATTCCATCTCGTTTTATGCGCGTTTTCCCAATTGTCAGCCCCTGTCGTCGAGCCACCGATAATAAAAGCATCATACATGGCAAATTCAGCCGTGTTGATCTCTGTGATCGTGAATATGTCGATGACATCTTTCTCAAACCTCGAATAAATCTTTTGAGCGGCTGTCTCGGTGTTGCCTTTTTTAGGCCAGTAAATCAAAGCAATCTTCTTCATTCTAAAAGCGTTTTAAGGAGGACAAAGTTAGTTTTAAATTCAATTTAACAATTTAGCCATTCATAAAAATCCCGCAAAAATGCCGCACCGTCTCTTCTATCGGTGTGAACTCAAATCCAAGCTCTTTTTTTATCTTTTCGTTCGAATATTCATACTGCTGCACGGCGGTATGAGCCGTTTCTTTGGTAATCAAAGGTTTAACGCCGGTTACCATCGACCTTAATTTTTCAACCCTCCATGCGAAACCTAACAACATCGGGCTTACCTTCAGGTGTGGCGCAGGTTTGCCCATTGCTGCCGCAATGAGATCAAACAACCTTTTATATTCAATATTATCCACACTGAGTATAAAACGCTCATTGCGGATATCGCTGTTCATCAGTAAAATCATGGCCCTTACGACATCGCGTACATCTACAAAACCGTTTATGCCCGGGGGATAAAACTTCAGGCCTTCCCAAATCGAATTGAATATCCTTGAGCTACCCATGCTTGCCCCTGCAACGCCGAGGATAATGCTTGGATTGACGATCACCGCATCGAGCCCTTCGGCAGTTCCTCGCCAGACTTCCCTTTCTGCGCCATATTTGCTGATGGCATATATGGAATTGTTCCTTGATGTCTTCCAGACCAGGTTCTCATCGATCAGGTCGGCCTGGTTTTCAGGCCGGCCAAGTGCAGCAATGGATGAAACATGGCATAGCTTCCGGATTTTCTTCTCCAGCGCGGCATTCACAATGTTTGCAGTGCCCTCTGTATTGATCCGCAGAAGTCTCTTGCGATCTTCCGGAAGAAACGATACGATGGCAGCGCAATGATAAACTTCTTCCACCCCTTCCATGGACTCTTCCAGTGAGAAGATGTCCATGATGTCGGCTTCCACCCATTCGATCTGTGAAAATTCTTTTTCAGGCTCCGGGGTATAAAGATCAAACACCTTGCGGATCATTCCCAGATCGCTGGAAGGTCTTTTTATTGCACGGACTCGCTTACCCTCCCTGACAAGCGCCTGAATCAAATGTGAACCTACCAGTCCCGTTCCACCTGTGACTAAGATCATGCGACAAATTTAGGAAAAAACTCTCCCCCTTATATTCCATCCCGATTTTCAAAGAGAAGGGGCCTCGGGTTTGGCAATTAAAATACTATTCAAATCGAACAGCAAATAAAAATTATTAATTTCACACCAAAATATTTTATTATGATGTTAAAAGAAAAGATAATCAGCGGAATACAGCAGATCGGCATCGGGGTTACCAATGTTCATGAGGCCTGGAACTGGTATCGTGAACATTTTGGAATGGACATAAAGATTTTTGAGGATGCTGCTGTTGCTGAGCTTATGTTTTCTTATACCGGTGGTAAACCCAGGAAGCGTCATGCTGCACTCACTATGAATCTTCAGAGTGGAGGTGGATTCGAGATTTGGCAGTATGTGGATAGAATTCCCGATGGCCCCGCGAACGAAATTCAAGCGGGTGACCTGGGAATCTATATTACTAAAATCAAAGCCCGTAATGTAAGGGATGCATACGAAACTTTTCAGAAGAAAAACCTGAATCTGAATGGAATATCGGTTGGACCCGACGGTAAAGAGTATTTCTTTGTGAAGGATCCTTACAATAATCTTTTCCAGGTTGTTGAAGGACACTCCTGGTTCATAATGGAACACGGGAAATCTACCGGTGCTGCTTTCGGCGCTATCATAGGAGTGTCGAACATTGAAAATGCCCGTAAAGTTTATTCCGGAATTCTTGGTTACGACACGGTTGTTTACGATAAAGAAGGCGTTTTCGAAGACCTGAAATGTCTGCCCGGGGGCGACAAAATCTTGCGGAGGGTATTACTCATGCATAGCAAGCCGCGGCTTGGCTCCTTTTCAAGATTACTGGGGCCCAGTGTCATGGAACTTATCCAGGTAATGGATCGCGAGCCCGAACAGATTTTTAAAAACCGCTTCTGGGGCGACCTGGGTTTTATCCACTTATGTTATGATATCAAGGGAATGGATGCCCTCAGAATTGAATGTAAGAGCAAGGGTTTTGCTTTTAAGGTCGACAGTACTCACACTCTTAAAACCGAAACTTTTGATATGGGTGAGGCAGCAGGACACTTTGCATACATCGAAGATCCTGACGGCACACTGATCGAGTTCGTGGAAACCGATAAAATTCCTATCATGAAAAAGCTGGGCTGGTACCTCGACCTGCGTAAACGCGATCCCCGCAAACCCCTTCCCAACTGGATATTAAAGACGCTTAAATTCAGCAGGGTGAAGAAGAAGGATCTAATTTTCAAATCCTTTTAACTTTCCTCGCCAGCCTGTATGCCAGGCATGGTAAAAATCTTTTAATATACACCATCAAAAGCTCCTTGCCTCCGGAGTATACGTCTCTTTTGTTTTTACGGATACCGTTTATGATATCCATCGCGCAGCTTTCGGCCGGTATCCCATATTGCTGTCCGGGATCCATGATTTTCTGAGGCTTACCATCAGGACCCAGAGCACCAAGGGAGATATTGGTGCTTACCCGCCCCGGACAAATTATAGTGGTGCGGATGCCCTGATCGGAATATTCGGCCCTGAGTGACTCATAAAAGCCATACATAGCGTGCTTGGAGGCTGAATAGGCCGAACGGAGCGGAAAACCAAACTTGCCCGTAACGCTGCTCACTGCAACTATATGTCCGAAACCTCTGGCAAGCATCGATGGCATTACACTTTTGGTAAGTATTACTCCCGAAAAATAGTTGATCTCCATAATCTTCCGGTCGGTTTCCACACTGGTCTCCATTATCCTCGACCTCTGTGAGATTCCGCCATTGTTTATCAGTATATCTATTCGTCCGAAAACCTTTTGTGCTTCTTTTGCTTTTTCTTCGAGGGAGGTGGGATCGCCGAGGTTCAGCGGAAGAACGTAAACATCTTCGGGCCTCAGATTGAGTCCGGCTTTGACCCTCTCCAGCTCCTCCCTGCGTCTGCTGGATAAAATCAAATGCGTGTTCCATGCGGAAAGCTTGATGGCAAGCGCTTCTCCGATGCCGCTGGAAGCTCCCGTGATCCAGATTACTTTTCCATCGAAAAATTTATGATTTTTCATGCCAACCTCTTTCTTCTTTAGGGATAATCGATCCCATGAATTGATCGCTAACGCTGTTCATGGTAGATATTATTTTTTCATGTAGTTCCATCAGCCGTTTGATGCGCTTATCCCCTTTCCTCTTCAATAACCTGAAACGGACGGCTGCAAATAGTTTCTTGATGGAAAAGCTGTAAAAAAGCGCAGTATAACCGCTGACCAGCATTCCCGCCATTACGGCCCATGAAATCCAGCCGGGATTTGTAAATATTCCTGCCAGGACGCCAGCAACAGTATAATAAAAGAAAAAAAACAGCAATGCCACCACGTACCTAAAGGAACTTACGAACTGCGGGTCTTTTACATTTTTGATCATCCTCCGGGGAATGGTATATGGGATGATATTGGCAATCCAACCCACGATAAAAATGGGTGAAGTAACGATCAGCAACAATGCCTGAAGCAGGATTCTCAGTACCGAAAATCCTTTCCGGTCGATGACCCAGTCGCGCAGATTCAATTCCTCCAGTCCGGCCATATATTCAGCAACCTTCTTTGAAAGCTGAACCATCTTTTCAGGATTCGTTTTAAAGCTCATATCAATCAGGCTGATCATTTGCTTATCGGCCTGGAAGCGTTTGTACAGACTGTTACCCCGGATTCCGGCATAGTCACGCATACGGCTGTTATAAATACCACGTAAATCCTGGTACATGTCGTAATGCTCAGTGTTGCCAATATGTACAATGATCTTTTTAAGTTCATCTGATAGCCTGTCTTTGATGGCGTTGATGGCCCGGGGTTGGTTCTCACGGTAGGCTTCCATAAATTCAGACACATTGATGGGATTACCATAAATCACGAGCAGGTCCTGCTGAATTTTCTGATAATGCTCGAAATCAATTCCCACGGGAACGATCTTCACACCGTTCATATCACCGAATTTCTCTTGTGCCCGGAAAGCAATCCGAAAGGTGCCTTTTACCAAGGGCCTCAGCCTGCGATGATGACCATGGTCCCCTTCAGGCATCAGACAGATGCTGTGACAGTCCCTCAGGATATCGATACATATATTAAAGATATCGTCGTTTTTGGAAAGCTCCTCAGCACCGTCGCGCTTGCGATACACGGGAATAATTTTCAGGAAATTAAGGATTTTTTCCTGGGTCTTTTTCTTAAAAATATCGGCCCGCGCCATAAAAACAGGATTGAGCCTGGCGGTATTGAGAACGATAAGCGCATCCATCAGTGCATTCTGGTGGTTAGGTGTAAATATTATCGGACTCCCATACGGAATATTCTTTCTTCCTATTACCTCTATTTTCTTATAATACAGATGGAATACCAGCAACTGGTAAAGTTTCAGAAGATTATAAAAAATATTAAACTTGTGGATTTTCGTGCCGTTCTTGCTCATTGTTTCTTTTGAGAGTTTTTTGCCCGAGTTTTACGGAGTGAAAATAAGATAAATTTATGAATTTCCATGACCCCCCTCTCTTTGAAAAGAGAGAGGGCCTGGGAGTGAGTTCCTGTTTTTTCTACCTTTGCCTAAAATAAATGATTATGAACTTCATCGAAGAACTGCGCTGGCGCGGGATGATCCAGGATATGACGCCTGAAATTGAGGATCTTTTCAAAAGCGGAGAAATGGTGGTCGCTTACGTCGGCATCGACCCAACAGCCGATTCATTGCACATCGGCCACCTGGTGGGGATCATGATGCTGAAGCACCTGCAACTGTCCGGGCATAAGCCGCTGGCATTAGTCGGCGGAGCAACCGGCATGATCGGCGACCCGTCTGGTAAATCGGAGGAACGTAACCTGATCAGCGAGGAGACCATCAGGCATAACCAGGATTGTATTAAGAAACAACTCGGGAAACTACTTGATTTCAGCGATGCAAAAAATTCCGCAGAATTAGTGAATAATTACGACTGGATGAAAGAATTCACTTTCCTCGGCTTCGTACGTGACATCGGTAAGCATATCACCGTTAATTACATGATGGCTAAGGATTCCGTGAAGAAAAGACTGGAAACTGGCCTTTCGTTCACCGAGTTTTCTTACCAGCTGGTGCAGGGGTACGATTTTCTTTATCTTAATGAAAACAAAAACTGCAAGTTGCAGATGGGTGGTTCCGACCAATGGGGAAATATAATCACAGGCACCGAACTTATTCGCCGTAAAACCGGCGGGGATGCTTTTGCCCTTACCTGCCCGCTGATCACCAAGGTCGATGGCGGCAAGTTCGGGAAAACTGAAGAAGGCAACGTCTGGCTCGATCCGGCCAGGACCTCTCCTTATAAATTCTACCAGTTCTGGCTGAATACTTCAGATGAGGATGCGGAAAAGTATATCAAAATATTCACCCTGTTTTCAAAAGAAGAAGTGGATGAAATGATCTCCCGGCACCGCAAGGCACCGCATTTACGGGAATTGCAGAAGGCTTTGGCAATGGACCTTACCGTCAGGGTGCATTCGCAAGCCGATTACCAGTCTTCGCTTGATGCTTCTGCCATTCTATTCGGAGCAGGTACGACAGAAACACTGAAAAATTTTTCTGAGGATCTGTTCCTGTCCGTGTTTGAAGGGGTGCCCCAAAGCGATATTTCAAGGGAAAAACTCCGGCAGGGTATCCAGGTCCTGGAATTCCTGGCTGACCTGACAGGCATCTTTCCTTCCCGTGGCGAAGCGCGGAGGACCATTAAGGAAAATGCTCTTTCAATCAATAAAGAGAAAATCGGGGAAGATAAAGTTATTGGCGTAAAAGACTTATTGAACGGCAAGTTTATCCTGGTTCAAAAAGGGAAGAAAAACTATTTCCTGGTTGTGGTTAGTTAGTTATTCACCACAGAATACGCAGATTTACGCAGATTAAACACAGATAAAGTCCCGAACTTAAACCTCAACACTTAAACCTTAAACCTCTTCTGTCGTTTCCCAGCTTGCGCCTTCTTTCCCATCCTTAATCTGAATATTGATCTTCAGCAGCTTATCCCTGATCTGATCAGATGTAGAAAAGTCTTTCTTTGCCCTCGCATCCTGGCGGATTTCAATAATGGTATCCATCAGCCCGCTGATCAGCTCATCTTTCCATCCTGATTGCTCTTCCGGCACCAGGCCTAAAATATCAACGATAAATTCCCGGTAGGTCTGTCGAAGCAATGCCAGGTCTTCCCCTGACAACTTCTCTTTTCCTTCTTTGACCAGGTTGATAATCCTGACAGCATCAAATAACTGCGCGATCAGCACCGGGCTGTTGAAATCGTCGTTCATCGCATCATAGCAGGACTTAATGAAAGACTCGACTACTGGCGAAGTAGTTCGCGGTTCCCGGTTCCCGGTTCCCGGTTCCTCAATCTCTGGTTTCTGACCGCCGACCGCTGACATTAATCTCTTCAGTCCCTTCTCCGACGCCTGCAGCGCTTCGTTCGAAAAATCGAGCGTACCACGGTAGTGCGCCTGTAGGATGAAGAAACGGATCGTCATCGGGCTGTATGCCTTATTAAGCAGGGGGTTATTTCCGCTAAAGAACGCTTCCAGGGAAAGGGCATTCCCAAGCGATTTGCCCATTTTCTGCCCGTTAATGGTGATCATGTTGTTGTGCATCCAGTAACGGACCGGCATTTTGTTGTTTGCGGCCATGGATTGAGCGATTTCCGACTCATGATGCGGAAAGAGCAGGTCCATACCACCTCCGTGTATATCGAATTGCTCGCCCAGGTATTTGGTTCCCATTGCGGAACATTCGAGATGCCATCCCGGGTAGCCTTCGCTCCAGGGCGACGGCCAGTGCATGATATGGTCCGGCGTCGCTTTCTTCCATAAAGCAAAATCGAAACTGCTCTTTTTTTCTTCCTGTCCTTCCAGTTCACGGGTAAAAGCAAGCAATTCATCCACTTTCCGGCCGGAAAGCACCCCGTATGGGTATTTCTTGTTATACTTTTCTATGTCGAAATAAATAGAACCGTTCCGCTCGTAAGCGAATCCTGCGCTGAGGATTTTCCGAACCATTTCAATTTGTTCGATGATATGTCCGGAAGCATGCGGCTCAATACTGGGATTTAAGACATTAAGTTTCGCCATGGCCTCATGGTAGCGGTTAGTATAATATTGTACCACTTCCATGGGTTCAAGCTGCTCGATCCTCGCTTTTTTGCCGATTTTATCATCCCCAGCATCGGCATCCCCTTCAAGATGTCCAACATCAGTAATATTGCGCACATAGCGAACCTTATACCCGATATGTTGCAGGTAGCGGAAAACCAGGTCAAAGGTTATGGCCGGACGGGCATGTCCCAGGTGCGGATCACCATAAACCGTCGGCCCGCAGACATACATGCCGGCATGAAGGGGTGAAAGTGGCTCAAAAAGTTCCTTCTTCCTTGAAAGGCTGTTGTAAATGAAGAGTTGATGTTGCATGACAGACTTGATCTTATGGCAAAAGTAAGCAATCTCTGCATTTTTTTTAACAGGGGCGGGTATATTTGGGGGAATTGTGTAATTAACAGATATTGTGCTTATGGCTTTATTTAACCACTGAGGCACTTAGAACACTTAGAAACACTTAGGAAATGATGACACAGAAATACATTAACGAAATTGCCTACAAAATGGTAGGTTGTGCTATTGAAGTGCACAAAAATCTGGGTCCGGGACTATTAGAATCTGTCTATCAAACATGTCTGATCGAAGAATTATTAGATTCCGGTTTGACTGTTCGATCTCAGGTATATGTACCCATAAAATATAAAGGAAAAGTTTTAGGTGGAACCTTAAAACTTGATCTCTTGGTCAATGATCTGATTATTATTGAATTAAAAGCTGTTGATGCGATGATACCGTTATATAAAGCACAACTTTTATCTTATCTGAAACTCACAGGTAAACCTAAAGGTTTATTAATCAACTTTAATTGTGAAAATATCGTAGCACAAATGATTCCCTTGGTTACAGAAGAATTTTCCAAACAAGCTAAATCTTAGTGCCCTTAAGTGTTCTAAGTGCCTTAGTGGTTAATGATGTGGCGTATTAAAATAACGATGGTAACTTGAAGTAAGTTGGTAGGTTATAATAAAATGAGGCTTAATGGAAGCTTTAAACTTTCACATACAAGGTCCCAGCTTCTGATCTACTCTTTGGAATGGAAAGATTTTCCAGTTTTAAACCTTCCAGGTGAAACCGGATTGCTTCATAAATATTATTTTCCGCAATGTTTTTCGTTTTACCGGTAGCTATACAACTAGGTAAATCTGGGACATAGACACTATAACCAGTCTCGGTTTTTTCAAAAATTACAATATACTTTTTCATTCCTGCATATCCTTTAATCCTGCTTGACTAAAAACCAACCGTCTTCCTCAATGGTTTGTATCAATACCTTCGCCTTCATTTAATCCGAATTAAGACAAAATTACAACAAAACCAGATCAGTTATGAATAATCCGCGGTCATCGGCTGCATTTGCGTTTATCCGCGTTCTATTAATGGCACACGGATTTGCATAAATACTATGGTTTATTAAAGATATTTGGATGATTATCAAAAAATTTCTAAAAGATGCTACATTTGTTTATATGAAAAATAAGTCGAGATAATTTATCCGAACTGAAATGAAGTACTTTAATATTTTATCGAAAATAATAGTCTTAATAGTTTCAACATTAGTACCATTATTGACTTATACACAACCATCTATGGAACTCATCTTTAATTCCCGAAACCATGATGAAGTATGCGGACCCATAGCTTGTACCCCGGAAGGTGAAATATTTTTTATTCTTTGGAAGGCAGAAAAGCCCAACTGGACATTTAATAATGGTAGCTCTAATTTATACAAGATAACCAATGACGGTGATACTTTGTGTTGGAATTATCAAAAACCGGATACTATGTTATACTACCTGGCTTTGCTTTATGATAATACAGGAAACCTGGTTATTGGTGGTGATGCCTGGAGCCTGGACACCGCTGGTAATAAAACCAGTAAGTTTCAATGGTTCTGCAAATTAACAACTGATTTTGAAATTATTTGGGAAAAGGTATATAGAATTCAGACAACCGGTACATATAACCAAAACTTAAGTATTTTGGTTGATTTACCGAATAACCATTACCTATATGCAAATTCTATCATACCTGATACAAGTTATACAAACTATACCTATCTTTTTAAATTAGATTCGGATGGTGACAGCATTCTTTTCTTTCATAATAATGATGAATTAAAAAATTCTACATTAACCTCAATTACACTTTCTTCTGATTCATCTTCTATTGGCTTACACCTTTTTGGTGGATATACACCTCCGGATCATTCTAGTTGTAAGTATTTTGAATATGATACTCTATTTCAATTGCTACTAAATCAATGGTATACTTATCCTGATTTTGGTGAACCATACAGTACATTGAATTATTCCGCAAGTGGATACATCTCTTGTGGTACTTATTGGCCATACGAAAGAGGTTCCTATCCGGAAAGATTTATCAGGGTAATGAAAATGGATGAAGACCTAACTGTCGACGATTATATAGACCTGACCTACCCCGATCCTGAAAAACCTACTTATGCGGCGTGGAAACAGTGCATAGATTTTATCAATCCTGAAAGGATCTTTGTAGGTGGTATGGAAGATAAGGGTTCTACACTTTGGAATACAAACCCAAGCTGGGTCTACGTGGCCTGCCTGAATAATAATTTTGATTTAATATATGAAGAGTATATAGGTGGCGATGCCTTATACGCAACTTTTTATATCAAAGCCACTTATGACGGAGGAGTAATTTTAACAGGCAGTATATACAATGATTCCATTCAGGATTATGAACGAGATGGATTTCTGATGAAATTCGATTCTGCCATGTTTGTTGATATACGTGAAAACCAGGAGGTAAATTTATTAAGAAAAATACGGGTGTTTCCAAATCCGGGTAGTGGTGTAATTAGTGTTAATGCAGAAATGCCTGTCAGTTCTTTTGAGATGTATAATCCTCTGGGATTCAATGTCTATTCAGTTCAAAATCCCGGGCAGATATTTGATATTAAAACATCTTATTTGAAGAACTCATTTTATTGTTATGTTGTTAAATTTGAGAATTCCCGGATCGTCACCGGAATTTGGATTAAAAATTGATAGCATCAAACTTCCAATTATATTTAAATAAGTACATGTTGAATAATTCCTTCGCGCGCCGTTGCGGTTAAAAGCTATCTTTGATCATCATTTGAAGGGAGGTTAAAAGCTATCGTTAATCATCTTTTGAATGTTTGCCCCTGGTTTCCGCTTGAAGCTCAAATCCTCGCTCCGCAATCAGTTCATCAAAAAGATAGGCCCTTAAGAGATACCCTCCCGGCTCCCTTTTTTCAGGCGTGATGGAAATGGAACCTGTAATCGTCGAGATCGTATCAGCCGGTTTAACATCTATCTTTTTACTGTAAAATGACTCCCCGCCAGGTCCGATCCATTCAAGCTGGACAGGAAGTTCTTCATCATGGTAAATATGAAGATTTTCCAGACTAATTTGTGCCCTGAGGATCCCTTTTTTCTTTATTTCGAAGACCGTATCAACGCCTTTCATCTCCCCGCTTTCTTTATCAATACTCTTAAAGAAAACGATATCTCCGAAAATCTTTTCAACCTCTGATTCATTACGCAGTTCAAAGTACTTCTCTGCAATTAACTCCCTGAACAGGTAAATCCTTAGCAAATACTTTCCTGGTAATCTTTTATCAGGGGAAACTGAAACCGAACTTATCAGGGAAGCTGTCGAATCGCCCGGGGAAAGATCTATCCGTTTCAGGTAAAACGACCTGCCCTCAGGATCAATCCAATCCACATGGAACATCAATTCCCGGTCTATCACATTAATCCGGTTCTCCAGCTCAATAACTGCATACACATTCCCATCTTCCTTTAATGGAATTACAGTCGAAATTGCCGACTGCCGCATTGATTTTTGTGCCAGGTACCGGCTGAATGTGATCTTTGCCGAGATGTCATTTGCTTTTTTTGATGGAAAGACAATTGTTGAATCAGGTAATATTACCGGCTCTGAAGTCCGCTCAGAACAACCTGTCGGTAATATCTCAACCGTAACTGCCATAAAAAGGAACCACGATATTTGTCTTAACTTTCTTATCATCTTACAGTCTTATCATCTTACAGTCTTATCTTCTTATCTCATATCATTCGGATGAAAAAATTCTTGCTCCGGCTTTTTACGCCATAAAACCATTTGCAGAGCGGCAGCATCACCACGAGCATGACTGCAAACCCGATCAGTGTGGCAAGTACCCCGCCTTCGCGGTAAAACAATCCCAGGCGTTTTACAAACACCCCCATAATGGCAATGTGCATACCATAGAAAAACAGCGGCACTTTACCCGGGATGCTAAAAACGACCAGGAGTTTCGGCGCCACCCTGCTTAATGTGATGAAAGCACAGATCGCTAAAACCACCAGCGCAAAGAACCAGATGTTCATATAGAGGCTTGGCGGATACTTCTGGTCGAAGAAAAATGAATAGGAACCGAAGTTGGAAAATGGAAATATATTGCCGTATCCGCGGGACATTCTCACGACTACCGATATGATCAATGCTAATGCGGCAATTCCGATACTCATGTAAATCCGTTTCTTATCTGTCTTCCATACCTCGAGCCATCCATATGCCATGACAGATCCCAGGACTGCCAGGGCAAACCAGGGAATGGCAGGGTATTTGTTGAATTCACCTGCGTCGATGAATGTCTGCATCAGGACCCGTTCCCAGGCAACTTCCGGGTCGTAAGATATATTTAGCAGTAAAGGGTGAATAACAAGGATGGCAAGCCCGATGAAGAGCCGCAACTGCCAATTCAGTCTGATAATCAGGGTCAGCAGGATTATAGAAATGCCAAGGCAGGTAATGATCCCGATATGCCCGGGCAAAAATTCACGGAAACCGCCCCACGACGAATTCACCCATGTCATCTGCAGAATAATCAAAAAAATGCCTCGTTGGATCAGTTGCCAGCGGGCGGTCCAGTCCGGAGTTCCTTTTTTAATCCGCCGTTGATATGACCACCAGACCATTGCCCCGGAAATCATCAAAAACCCCGGGGCGCAAAGGTACGGCAGATATCGCAGGGCGAACTGGCCCCAGGTATCGAAGAGTGGGTCAAGCGGGTCGATTTGTTCCCAGATCGAATTAAAGTAGTAGGAACAATGGTCAAGAAGCATCAGGATAACAATCAAACCGCGAAACTGGTCGATATATTCGAAGCGCTGCTTATCTCCGTTTAGCTGACTCATCTTTTAATCAGGGATGGAGATGATGATTAATCCTTCAATTTCATCTGCCACATAAATATAATTTTCATCCATTTCCAGGCCAAGTGCGTAAGCAGTTGGAAGAATCCCCACCAAATACGGTTTGGTAATGTCGGAAACATCGATGATTTGCAGTCCATATGTCTCTGTTGTCATATAAATCAGGTCGTTATTGTAAATCAGATCCTTGGCATATCCGATACTGTCGTAACTGCCGGCAATAAAAATATTGTTAGTATCGGAATAGTCAAAGATCTGCAAACCCCCTGTACCGCAAGCCAAAAAGGCAATTTTTTCATCATCCAGAATCGTAATCGCTTCTGCATCGCCCGGTGCATCGCACCAGCCAACCTGCGGGTAAATTCCGAACCCATCCAGAAAATTGGAAATATCGTAAATGGACAAACCCATTTCGCCACAAGCAGCAAATAAATAATTGCTGTCAGCACTTGTTGTTAAACCATAAGCATAGCCGGTAGTGCTTATTGTGCCGCGGATATCAGGCTCAGTGGGATAACTGATATCTGCTATATTGACACCCTGTTCACTTACTGCAGCAAACATATAATTTCCCAGGATGTGAAAACTCCGCGCCGGTTTCATACCCAGGTTCGACACCGTTACAAATGGGGTATCCGGATCAGCCGCATTAATAACAGTTACACCAAATGTAGCCGCAGCTAAATATACTGCACTGTCTTTCATGGCAATTTTACTGGAATAACCCCGGACATACTCGGTGGTTAGTGAAACAATATTCGGATTTTCCGGATCGGCAACGCTGAGAATCAGCAAACCGCCTTCACCTTGCGCTATGTATAGCAAACTGTCCTTTTTCAGAACATCCTGCGCATACCCGGAAGTTGGAAAAATTTTGACAATCTTATATCCTCCTGAAATATCATCCGGCACCAATGATTCGGGATCAGTTGGCTTTCCGCAGCCTATAATAAGTAACAAGCCGGACAGTAACCATAAAGACAATTTATTCATATTCATATTCTTAATATTTTCTCTTAATTAATTTCTGATAAGATCAGCAAAGGTGCCGGGTTGACCCATTTTAAAATTTCAAATTATATGATATTTTTAATCCAAATTGATTTTGTCGGTAGTCTTTTTCAGCGGATAAATAAACCTGGTTTTCAACGGCACTTGTGTTGGTATCTCGCATGAAATAGTTATAAAACGCAGATAGTTTCAGTGATTTATTCAGTTTTATATTGTAAGTGACCGCCATTTGAAAATTATTGTCCACGCGCCCGGCATGTTCAGGATCCAATTCCAGATAATGTTTTGATGAAAAATATCTTCTCTCGAACTCCAATTCCACATCCAGATCATGGTCAATCTTTTTAATGGCCGGCAGTTGCCAGGTAATTCCAAAACGGTATCCATCTTCCTCATAAGACGCGTCAGAATCATTGGAATTTTCCCTGGTTTCACCGCGTTCATCATAACCTTTGGCATTCGATGTTAAAAAGTGATAACCTATTTCCAGTTTGAGGTTTTTGAAAACCGTTTGATATAAGTTTACCGCATATAAAAAGTTCTTTGAGTCGTATTCCGTGTAATGCTTGTTATAATAATATTTTGAATAATCCATTGATAATTTGACACGGGTATTCTTGAAAAAAGTATTCTGGATCCAGAAACCAAAATTATCTTTTGAATATCCGAAAGGCACAAATGTTTCCGGGGTATATCCATAAATATCCACCCAGTCATCATCCCGAAAATGGCGGACATAAAAATCAGGCATGTAGCTGTAAAAAATTTTCAGACTGGCCCGCTTTGTCAAATACTGCTGGAATCCAAGTGTTGCATAATACCAGTTTTTAATGCCGTTTACCACATATAAATTATTGTTGAAATCAAAATTAATTTTAGACTTCAAATTCTTGAAAATGCGGAAAGTCGAGGATAGGTCTACTGACTGGAAAAGGATTACATCGTCATAAGTATCGATATGGAATCGTCCCTGGTCTTCATTATTCAGAAACCTTTCCAGGTATTTATCAGAATATTTCAGGATATTATTATCATAAATCGTCGCAAATTGTAATTCTGCTTCAAACTGCATTATTTTTTTACGGCTCTTTTTTTGAGCAAGAGCATCGCTGCCTGAAAAGGAAAATACAAGTATCAAAAGGAGTAAGTAAATATTACATGGAACGATATTATAATTTAACCTGATGAATTTCACCTGTTTAATTTTTATTTTTTTATTGAAAACGGGATATCCTGTTGATCTATTTTTCAAGGATTACATCCTTTTTGGGAATTAACATGCGCCCTAACAAAGTGCCTTTATCCTGATCTAAAGGTAAAATTTCATAAATGTGTTTTCCTTTAGGAACATAAATAACAAATTCACGGGCTGTACCGGGAATTAACTCTTTAACGTCTTTATATACAGCGATTTCCGACAGCTTACTGTTTAACTGGTAGGTATTTAAAACGATGCCATTTTCCTTCACCTGAACCCGGTAATTAATTCTCCCTTTCATCTGATATTGATTTTCTGTACGGGTTAGCACGCGCAATTCAGTTGGCCCGTTTATTTCAACTTTCAAATGTTTTTCCATGGAAAAGCGATAATATGCTGTAGTAGTTTCCCTGGAAATTAAATCAACGGGTTCTGACGGTTGCATGGGAGAAAAGGCCAGCCATTCCTGCTTTTTAACTTTAGTTGGTGTAAAAATATACCGGGCTGAAACATTCACCAGGTTTTCTTTAAGTTTAAATTCAATGGTGTGATTGCCGCGTAAAAGCTCAATTTCAAAAGATTTAAGCTGAGCCGGTACCCCAAATGTTCCATCTGAAAAAGTGGCCTCTTTTGAGCGTGCAACCGAACTATTCGTGACACTTTTCTGCACTCCGCCATCCACAGTATATAATATTGCATATTTTATTAAGTCCCCTTCTCCGGGCTTAAACTGTCCCCGGGTATTTACCTTCAACATTCCCGGTCCCTGGATAGTTATTATTGAGGGCTCCACAGTACTTAATGAATAATAATTCCTGGTTTTACCAGATATTACAGTCGTTACCTTTTTTTGAAAATTAGTTGGTTTCAGGTGCATGGGTTTCCCGCCGGATTGTGCCATTGTGCCGAAACTAAATAAAAATAAAATCAACAAAACTAAATGGATCTTTTTCATATGCCTTATATTTTATTAAAGATTTTACCATTTTTATAAATTGTTCCCTTGCATAATACTACAAACCAGGCATGTCCTCATGATCATCCTTATCTGGGTTTTGATAATCAGGCACGGCTGCTACGTCTGTTCCAAGGCGATGGTGCTTTTTCTCACTTATATAAATAAAAATAATCACCGTAACTAAAATCAATGTGGCAAATGCTGTGACAACGACGTTATATTTTTTTTGTATAAAAATGCCCCCCTCTCCCGGATCCGGCAGTGGAACCGGGTTAACGGGCAATCCATACTTTGCAAGTATTTGGTCTAGATTCAGAATATGAATAATCGGGATTCCTTTCTGACCCATTTGAATGATAACACCACGAAGCGGAAAGTTACTCATGGGCAAATGCTCCGTTAGCCCTGAGGGAATTAGCTGACCGTTAATAGTATTCCCCAGGCTGGCAATTCCGCCACCAACATTAATAAATGCTTTAATTGGTTGCCCCTGGCTGAATTTTTCATAAATTTCCATTCGTCTTGCTATACAATTTTCAAGATGTTTTTCATTAATGAATTCAACATTATTCCTTTCTATGGCTTTTACAATCAAATCGCGTCCTTCCGGGCTTAATCCGCGACCAAGGTCATTACCACCACCGATAGAAGCGGCAACTGACTTGATGTGAAAAATGTTTGATTTGTTTAATATGTTTTCCATATCCAGCCAGGTAAAGTATGGATCATTTGCACCATAGTTGGACGAACCTACCGAAGTGATCACTATCGGCCTTAATTTCAAAGTTTGCAGCGCTGCTAACACAGAGATATTTAAACCGGGAAAAGATCCGGAAAAAGCTACGGCAACATTATCATTATCATTTAAACCGGCATCTTTTAATAATTGCACAATCACCGCTGCAAAATTCGGATTTGTTGCTGACAGCTTTGACTCAATTAATCCCTGATCGGTAGTAATCAGTGAATATTCCTGGCCAATCAATGCAGTTTGATTCGGGTCGTTTATTTCATCAATGAAAACGCCATTTTCCAGGCGGTAGCTTTTCAGGCGATTGGCCGCTGATTGGGAAAGTTGAGCAGCTTCAAGTTTCTCGATGTACCAGTCCTGCTTAACATCCATTTTGCCATTTTCAACCGCAATAAAGGCAAATAATGATAATAGAGATAAGAGACTTAAAACTATGTTGGATTTTGCTCTGAATTTATACATTGATCTTTTTTAATTTATTGAGGTAACAACGCCCCCATGAAAAGCAATATCAGGATTAACCGCACCAGCACAGAAGAAACAAATAATACGCTGATAGTCTTCAAAACTCCCTGCTTTGCGAACCAATGAGCAATTAAACCGGGAACTACCCAGCCGACTGCCTGAAGTTCCAGCGTAGTGCTAGCTAAATCAATCGTTAAGAAATACCGTGAAAAATTAGCTAATAAACAGCCAATCAACAAACTGAGCACCATTTGACGGCGGCCGTAAAGGAAAGTATAATTCCCTAAAACTTTTATAATTAAATAAGTAAGTAAACTCACACCCAGAGTCCCTGCAAGCCGGTCGGGGTGCGAAAGCTGCAGCGCTATATAACCCGGTACAACGATACCTCCGGCAGCAATTCCAAAAACTTCGTAGGAAAACAAACTTAAAATTAAGCCTAATGTAATTGCTAATTCAATCATTTTTCTAATAACTTCTGTGTTTAAAAAATTCAGCTGTTTCTGCGCCCATGCCTCCCATATTGCCTATAGCAATAATAGTGGACATTTTTTCAGTCACAGATAATACCTTTTCAAAAACCTTCTCAGGTGTCGTATAGCCTAAATTTAATATCTTTTTCTTCGGTAAACCGTAATTAATTGCCATATTTTCTACAACATCAGTTGATTGACCGATCAGTATCAAATAGTCTGTTTCATCTTCTAATTTCGTGCCTGCCATTTCTGCCAGTTGACGAGCCCGGTAAAGCCGATCTTGCCGGGTGTTCAAAAGCACTATTCGCAAGCCCTCAAAACCGATTTCACCCCTGATTTTCTGCCAGATTATAAACGTGGAATCAGGATCGTTGGCTGCGAATGCGTTGTAAAAAACAAGTCGTTTGTGAAATGCTTCAACCCTGTAAGCCATTAATGCACCGGCATCAGGAATAGCCTGGTACATTCCCTTCAATGCCGTTTCGCGGTCAATTTCCAGATGTTGACAAACCGCCAACGCTAAAGATACATTTTCACGATGCTCTATATACCTGAATCCTTTCATTTCTTCAGGAGATACTGATTGCGGATCAATAAAATGTGAAACCGTATTTCGCTCATCCGCCATTTTTTTCAGCGTCTGTGGTATTACATTTTCGGAAGTAAAAAGGTGTTCATTTTTAGGAATTGTGCGCCCAAGTGTATCAGCGATTTCCGGCAAGGTATGTCCCATAACATCCGTATGATCTAACCTGATATTAGTCATTACACCTATATTGGAATGTATCATATGATGTTCAGTAATCGTCTGATATTGGGGTTGTAAAGCCATACATTCCATTACTAATGCCTGCACTTTTCGCGAAGCGGCATATTTCACTATGGACAATTGTTCTAAGATATTGGCAGCCGTTTTACGGTGGATGTAAGTTTCGGTACCGTCTTCATTAATCAAACGGGGAAATGTACCCGTAACTTTGGTAATGTTTGAAATTCCACCCGCTCTCAAACCGGCACCGATTAAACGGGTAACACTTGACTTACCCCTGGTGCCATTAATATGAATTCGGATTGGAATTGAATAAACCCGTTCCTGATGACGGAAATATTCAATAATACCCGCAACTACAGCAATAATTATTATGGCCAGTAAAATGTAAAAGCTATACATTGTCCTGTTTAAGATTACCTCAAAATGAACATTTTCCGGGTTCCTGTAAAACCTTCCGTCTGGAGATGATAGAAATAGATGCCTGAACTCACAGTATTTCCTGCGTTATTCTGCCCATTCCATTCCACTGAATATTTACCTGCCAGCTGTTTTCCGTTTTGAAGCGTGCGCACCAACTCCCCTTTAATGTTAAAAATATTAAGTGATACATTACATTTTTCAGGTAATGAATAGTTTATCCAGGTATGAGAATAAAAAGGATTTGGTTGATTTTGCTCTAATACAAAACCACTGTGAGTAAGTATATTCCCTTCTTTGTCATCCTCAATGGATGTTATTATTGAAACAAAGGGCGGTTCGGTAGTGATTTTTATAGCGAATTCATTCTTTAATTCAGAAGCCGTAGGATCATAATTTGCATTATAAACATATTGCAAACCAATATCCTGCGAATGGTTTTCTATACCAATTGTGCAACTTTGAGGGGCCTTAATTTGTTTATATTGAAAAATAATTTCGCCATCTCCCGTTATAGTAGGATAATAGTCAGGATCTAATAAGATCGACTGGAAATCCTCTATATTGGGCTCAGTCCCAAAATCATTACGCGCGATACTATCCCACTCAATAATGTAACGGTGGTTTTCATTATCATAATAATAAAGAATTTTACCTTCTATTGTTCCGCTATCATATAAATCATCCCAGAAACCTGCCACCATGCAATTTACATTATCATTGTTCGGCAGGGGAGTATTTAAAGGGGCTGTTTGTGCACCACTGCCTAATGCTATCCATCCATCCGTACTAATCCGAAGTTGATAATAATCAATGCCGTAGTATTTAAAAGTAAACGGCAAGTTTACTGTTTCTGTATAATCACCTGTACCTATGCCGGGAATATTTAATGGGTTACCAAGTCCATCTATTTCAAACCAATCATAATCAGGCGCCTGATCAAAAAAATCATCGCTGGAGTAAGCATAGTAGCCGTAAGCGTCAGGTCCTGTATAATCGGATTGTATGGGTAATGAAACCGGAATATAAAGAGTTGGAATTATTTGGTAAGGATAATTTCCATCCTGCGTGTAAAGCTTTAATGAATAATCAGCTAAATATTGAGTCGGACAGGCTGCGCTTACACTAACCACGAAATAATTATCCGTATTCAGAGCTACGCTGTCGATGTCAACTGTTCCGTATGTACCAATGGAATCTACAATTGTGATATATGGGTCGTCGCTTGACAAAATACCCATTACATCGGGAGCAACATCCTCGCCTTCATTCATAATTGAAATGAATAACATGACGGTCTCTCCGGGGTCCATCCTATAATTTGCATTTGGAGAACCTGCATCATTTATCATAAAATTATTAACCACCAACTTGCATCCCTTTACTTCCACATTATAATAATAGTCCCATGCATTGAAACTGCTGATAATATGTAATTGCAGCGGAATTACCTGGCCTACCGGACAATCAGGGCTCACGTAAAACTGAAACGGATTTCCGGTAAAAGTAGCGCCAGAAGCCAGATTACCATAACTTACCGGACCGGTAGTGATTATTTGCAAATAATCCGGGTCGGATGAATAAAGAACAGCCATAACATCACTGGCAGTTTGGCTTCCCCAATTTTTAAGGGTAAACGTAATATTACAATTTTCATTGGGATTTACCAGTCCATCTGTATTCCCGTCTAAATCCACAATTAAGGGATTGCCATCCGGCTCAACCAGCTCTGCGGGTTGGAGGACCTCTATAGTATCCTGGAAAGGAATCACATTTCCCCCACGCACGGTGACCGTCAATGTGTCCGGCAATACGGGTAAAATGTCAAGAATTACTTTGCCATCCGGGCCGCAAAAACCGGTAGCAAAAATTTCATCTCCGGCTAAACAAACCTGGGCATTTTCAACAGGATCTCCGGATGAAGCAAAGGTTACTGTCAATTCCACCTGGTTAGGCCCAACCATAATGGAATCCGGATATTCTAAATTCACCGCCTTTGGAACATCCTTCCATATATGTATGCTGGGATCCCCTAAAACACAATATATTTTATAGTGATATTCTACATAGTATTCATTCCCAAAAACATTGTACATGTAAAGTTTTCCCCGCAGCAGAGCCTCCCCTGGAGTGTCCATCCCTTCCTGGAACATTCCTATATAGATGCCCATGTCTATCATGTTGTTATATGTGGTATGAGTGTTAGAAGTAGGCCCGACAAAAGCAACGCCACCTCTTGGACTGGTTAATGAACCTTCTTCAACCCATTCTTCTCCAAAACAATTACCTCCTCCGGCGTCAAACATTGTAACGCCACAGCCAATACTGGTCACAAAAGTAAATTTCTGACCATTGTTCAGGCCGGAAACATCTGAAGTAAAAAAGTTGTAACAACTTGCCTGCCATCCACTGCTCCAACCTTCGCCGCGATAGTTCAGATAGCTTCGCCCCTCATTGATTGCAGTGATAATATCATTTAGATCTACGGTGCAACCCTGTCCCCACCAATCTCCATCACTCATCAGGGTATCCACGGAAGTGAAACCCCCATTCTGCAGCATTACACTGGCTGCAAACCGTTTGGTTTGTACTTGTGATGCATATGCATTATTTGAACAAACGGTTCCTTTCTTAAACCAGGCTGTATTGGCAGTATAAGGATTTTTTTCGTAAAGCATAAATTTATTGATCATTACCTGCATGCGGTAATCACCCTCGTTGGTAAAACGTCCTATCATCATTTCGGGGAAATAATCCAATCCATCTATCTCAACAAAATAATCTTCATTTGGGAATGAATAGTCGGGATAAGTCACGATTTTTTTAGGAAATACGCCGTCATCGCCTACTATTAAAACGTACGTTGGCGGATACTCCCAATTATGATAGCAATCGGCGATATAGCTTTTCATGATATAGGGATTATTGGGGTTCCCGCCAATGTCGCTGAATTTGGTTACGTGCACGTCATAGCCGCTTTGACGCTTCCAATCTGCATAAATCTGAAAGCTTGCAACAAAGATATCCGGCATAATGCATAACAGGACTTCACGTCCGTCTTCCCTGCCCCCATAATGGTTATTCAATTCCTCCTGGTAATTAAAAATGAAACTGCGGTAAAGTTTTGCGAAAGAAGGTGCAATTGCTTTATTTGAGGCAGTTCTTGGATTCACAACCTCATCATGTCCGTAATTGATCCGGACAGTGATAGAGGAAACTACCTGTAACTCCTTTTTAGCGGGAACATAGCGAACTGGGAAAACAGATATACGGGCAATGCGAAAATCACGGAAAACAGCCGGCGGTTCCAGTTTGGCAATTTCTTTCGGGTAAACCTTTTCAGATCTGTAAGCATCTCTGTTTTCCAAATAAGGAGGTTCTGTTTCGCCTTCCAGCCAACTTGATCGCGCTGGTGGTAAATAAATATCTCTGAATGTCTGAACCTTTCCTGTTTCTAATACTTCAACTGAAATACCAGCCTGGTCAGGTATTGCCAATACTTTAGCAATATACGGCAATGCAGGATAACCGGGGTCTGCAGAGAACATTTCTGACAGTAAATCCACGGCCTGGAATGTTTTGTCTTCTGAAATGAATTCCTTCAGATCGAATCCGGATATTTCAATTTTAATAACGGTGCTATTATTATCATCCCTGAGTAATGTAATTTTCGGAGGCGTATTGGATGTTTTGGTTTTATCCAGCGGTATCCATTCAGCATTCATTTGGAATGGGACTAATACTGAAATTAGTACTACAAGTAAAGCATTTTTTAACATACTGAATAATTTTTAAATCATTAAACCCAGAAAGAACATGGTGATATTAACTTACAGTATCATAAAAAGGGGAAAGTCTCTTATCTCATTGATATTCAATACCTTTTAGGCATCGAATTTTTCAGGCTGCCTTTTCCATGCGTAAAAATATAAAATGCAATAATACCTATTTCATTTCTGAAATAAAAGATTTTTCTATTAACCTTATTGATCTTTTTCCGGTTTGCAAAAAGCCGGCAAATTCTGTCTTTAAGGCAGAGTTGCAACCTATGTAAAGGAATGGGGACCCGAATTAAAACACTGTAAAATTTTCTTTCCCCATCGTGTAATCAATCTCATCATTTTTTATAAACTGGGGCGGGTATATTTGGGTGATTTGTTTAATTAACAATATGTAGTCCGTTTATTTTTAACCACTAAGGCGCACTAAGGACTGATATTACCAAATCATTATCATTTCGTAAGCTTCGTTTTTTGTAAGCTGATATTCACTACTTTTGCAGCCCTTTTTAAAATCCTTGCGGATTCAGTCGGCAGTCGGCAGTCGGATACTAGAAACTGGATTTTAGAATCCCGAACTTAAAATTTAAAATTTAAAATTAATCATTGTGCCTTTAAACAAACTTCGCAATATTGGTATCGCCGCGCATATTGATGCCGGAAAGACAACCGTTACCGAAAGAATATTATTCTACACCGGTGTCACCCGTAAAATGGGTGAGGTCCATGACGGGCAGGCCACCATGGATTTCATGAAACAGGAACAGGAACGGGGCATCACCATTGCTTCCGCTGCCATCTCCTGCGAATGGAAAGACTCACATATCAACCTTATCGACACGCCGGGACACGTCGACTTCACCGTTGAAGTGGAACGCTCACTGCGGGTGATCGATGGCATGATAGCCCTGTTTTGCGCCGTCGGTGGCGTAGAACCTCAGAGTGAAACCGTCTGGAACCAGGCTGATCGTTATAAAGTGCCGCGTATAGCCTTTATCAACAAAATGGATCGCACCGGTGCTGATTTTTTTGATGTGGTCACCCAGATGAACCAGGTATTAGATGCAAATGCCATCGCTTTCCAGATCCCGATGGGGGTGGAAGAAGATTTCGAAGGAATCATTGATATCATAGAAGAAAAAGCTTACCTGTTTAAAGATAATACCAGGGAAGAGCTCCCAGTCCCTGCCCAATACAGGGAAAAGGTCGCCGAAGCAAGGGCATTGCTTATTGAAAGGCTTGCCGATTTTAACGATGAGGTAGCGGAACTTTTCCTTGAAGATAAAGAAGTCAGTAATGAATTGCTCAAAACTGCCGCCCGTGGAGCGACCTTACGGCTCAATATCACACCGGTATTCTGTGGTGCAGCTTATAAAAATAAGGGCGTTCAGCTACTGCTCAATGCGGTCATTGATTATCTCCCCTCCCCGCTCGATATTACTGCAACCGTAGGAACCGATGTGGATAATCCTGAAAAATCCCATGTCCGCCATCCTTCCGTCCGTGATCCTTTTTCCGCTTTGGCTTTTAAACTGATCAACGATCCTTTTGTAGGGCAACAGACCTTTATCCGTGTTTATTCCGGCCTGCTGAAAAGCGGGATGCAGGTGCTTAATTCAACAAAAGACAAACACGAACGGATCGGCCGTATCATGAAGATCCACGCAAAGGACCGTGAAGAAGTCAGTGAAGCCGGCCCAGGAGATATTGTCGCCCTGATCGGCCTGAAGTTGACGAAAACCGGCGATACCTTGTGCGACCCCAGCCATCCTTTGCACCTGGAATCGATTACTGTGCCCCTCACCGTCATAGAAATGAAAATCGTGCCTGCATCACGTAAAGATCAGAGCAAGCTTGGAGAGGCCTTGCATAAGCTCTCCAATGAAGATCCTTCTTTCAACATCCGTTATGATGAAGAAACTGAAGAAACCGTTATCGCAGGGATGGGCGAACTTCACCTCGAGATTATCATCGACCGGCTGAAACATGAATTCGGCGTTGAAGTTGAGATCAGCGAACCTTCGGTAGCTTACCGGGAAACCATAACTGCCGAAGTGGAAGTTTCCCACCGGCATTCGAAGCAGACCGGTGGCAAGGGCCAGTTTGCCGAAACCCACATGCGGCTTGAACCTAACGAAGGCAACGGCTATGAATTTGTCGACCGGATCAAGGGCGGCGCTATTCCTCTGGAATTTATACCCTCAGTAAACAAAGGCATCCAGAAAACTATTGCACAGGGCGTTCTGTCGGGCTTCCCGGTAGTCGATATCAGGGTGGTGCTCCATGATGGCAAATTCCACCCTGTTGATTCCTCCGATATGGCTTTCCAGACCTGTGGTTCCATTTGCTTCAAAGAGGGTTTTATGAAAGCCGGTCCGGTCCTGCTCGAACCGATCATGAAAGTTGAGATCAATACCCCTGATGATTACATCGGCGATATCGTCGGCAACCTGAATAAACGTCGAGGAAAGGTCGAATCTTTGCGCCGCCACCGTAAAGGTTCTCAGAAAGTGCTGGCATTCGTTCCGTTAGTTGAAATGTTCGGTTACGCCACGGCCCTCAGGAACATTTCAAGTGGCCGGGCAAGCTTCTCTATGGACTTTTTCAAATACATGGCGCTTAGCAAAGCTGTCCAGGAAGAGGTGTTAAGGAAACTGGCCGAGAAAAAAGCGGCGATGAAGAAATAGACTCTAATTATTTTTTACCTAACTTTCTGGCAAATTCAAATCCCCGAATATGCCTATTCCCACCTCAAGAACCAAAGAAGTTGCCCGGATCACAATCGATGCGGAAAAATGTAACGGCTGCGGACTCTGCATAGATGTTTGCAAGGACTTCGGCATCATTATAAAAGATGGAAAAGCTGTAGTATCTGGTCAGCCGATATTCGGCTGTATCGGCTGCGGACACTGTATGGCCCTCTGCCCGAAAGGGGCCATTAAGATCGAAGGGAGATTTACTTCTCCGGATGATCTGTTCCCATTGCCTGACAAGTCGGGAATGGCTTCATATGATGCTCTTCTGAAACTATTCCAGCGAAGAAGGAGCATACGGGAATTCAAAAACAAGCCTGTTGAACAGGAACTGATCGATAAAATAATTACTGCAGCTTCCACTGCCCCGATGGGATTACCGCCTTCAGATGTGAGTATCCTGGTAATCAATGGGAAAGAAAAAGCATTCCGGTTTTCCAAAGATTATTGCGAATACCTTGTAAACTTAAAATGGATGGTAACACCCATCGGTCTTTTCTTTATGCGGCTTTTCTATGGTAAGGAAAACGGGGAAATGTTCCGGGATTTTATCAAACCATTGATTGATACTTATGTCGGATATATGAAAAAAGGCGAAAACCTGGTAATGTATGATGCCCCATTAGCTCTTTATTTCTATGGGTCCCCCTATACCGATCCGGCCGATCCGCTTATCGCAGCCACCTATGCCATGACTGCGGCCGAATCTCTTGGTCTGGGAACCTGCATGCTCGGCGGAATCCATCCTTTCATCCAGTCGGGCAGGGCGGCAAGGAAATTTCGTGAAAAACAAGGTATCCGGTTTAAAAGCCGCGAAGGCTTATTTCTCATCATCGGTCATCCAAGGGTAAAATACCAGAATGGGATCAAAAGGACTTTTGCGAATATCGATTACCATTCCTAGCTCCCTTTTATAAGCGCTGACTCCTTCAAAAATGCCGAAAGCAGCAGGCTTAATGCCATCAGCCCGCATAGTACGATCAGCGGCATTGACATCGAGCCGGTTGCCGCGGATTTAAAACTGTCCATGCCAAATATAAAAGCTATCCCGGATATCTGGCCCATTAACAGGAGCAACCCGTTAGTCGTGCCTTCAGGTGCCGGATAAGCCACTTCAGCGCCATACTGGAACCCGATTGGACCAGCGCTGAGCAGGAAGAAACCCATGGTAAAAGCAGAAGCAAGAAGAAGCCCGTATGCTGTGGCAAAGGTCACACCGGCAAGCCCAATGGTGGCCCCGGCCAGTGAAAGGAGAATGAAAGGCACCCTCCTGCGGTAACGGTCGGAGAGCGCGGGAATGACCAATGCACCTGCTATACCGCCCACAATCATAAGCCCCCCGGTCATGCCGGCCTGCGTGATCGAAAAGCCCCTTGGCCCCACGATGTTCTCGATCCAGGTAGTCACGGCATTAAATACACCCAGGCCGATAAAGAAGATGATCATAAGCAGGATGAATTGTCGTTTATGTAAAGCTTGCTTAAGCCCATCAAAAACCATCGACCGTTTTTCCTGTTCCGGTGAGCATGGTGGTGTCGGAGGATTTTCCTTAGCAAGGGTAAAAAAGGCCACCGCGAATAAAGCAGAGATGATCCCGTAGATGAAAAGCATTTTTCCAATGCCGAAAGCAATGGTGATATAGGGAGTCATCGCTATGCCCAGGAAAATCCCTGCGTACATTGCCAGCGTCCCAAGACCGGAGGCCGTGGCCCGTTCATTGACTGGAAACCATCGCGCAGCAATCTTGGTAATTGCGTTAAGAATAAATGGTTGCCCGATGGCAATGCCTATTTGAGCTAGAAGTGCCAGGGTATAGTTGGTCCCTGCCAAGCCTCTCAATAATCCGAAAACACCGGTCAATACAGCGCCGATACCCACGGCGGTGCGCATCCCATAAGTATCGATAACCCAGGATGCCGGAAGTGAGATTATAATATAGACGATCATAAAACACATCGACAAAAGCCCGACACTCAAATCCGATACCTGGTAATAAGTGGCGGCGCTGCTGGTAATAGGGGCATAGGTGATCCATAACAACTGGTTCATAATAACGACCAGCATGAAAGCCAGCAGCACGACCCAGCGGTAGCGGTAAACTTTATATGTTGTTTGTTTCATGATTTCGGATTTCCGGTAAAAGTAACAATTTACAGGGTTTCCAACCCTCGGGTTGGAAACCCTCTTTTTCACTTAACAATTTGATAACATTTCCTTAAAATTTATTTAATAATAGATGTGGAATTTTGCACAACTTTTACCAAACCGTAAAATGACTATCCCATTAAGATTTTTTAAAGCAGTAATGATTCTCGCAGTCATTATCGAATCCGGTATTTCAGCCTATTCACAAGAAGTCTATTCAAAGGCTATTCAGCAGTCGGCCGATACCCTCAACGCTAAAATTGAAAATGTAAAATCCGATCTTGATTTTCTTAAAAATCTTAAAATAACCGGTTATATCCAGGCACAATGGCAATGTGCCGATAGCAATGGTATTTCATCATTTTCGGGCGGTAATTTCCCAAAAAACGCCGATAACCGGTTCTCAGTAAGAAGAGGCCGGGTAAAATTTGCTTATACGGGTACGCTTACTCAATTTGTGCTGCAAATTGATGCAACAGAGCGCGGAGTGGCACTGAAAGATGCGTATGTCAATTTCAAAGACCCCTGGTTGCAAATGTTTACCATACAGGGCGGGATGTTCAACCGTCCTTTCGGCTTTGAAATAGCCTATTCCTCCAGCATGAGAGAAACCCCTGAAAGGGCAAGGATCACGCAAACCTTATTCCCCGGAGAACGTGACCTGGGTGCCATGCTTACCATCCAGCCGCGCAAAGAATCCCGCTTTAACTTCATTCGTTTAAATGCTGCCCTTATTGCTGGAAACGCGATTGCATCTGAAATAGATTCAAAAAAAGATTTCGTAGGACAACTGGGAATAAATAAAACCACCCGTAATGAAAAATTCCGCTATGCCGTCGGGATTTCTTATTACAACGGAGGTGTATTCCAGGAAACCAAGAAAGTCTGTAACATGGTTACCCTGGCCGACGGAATGACAAAAGGCTTCGTGGTCGATTCCACAGAATCCAATAAAGGACAATATGCAAAACGGGAATATTTTGGCGCCGACGCACAGGTCAGCCTCGATTGGTTTCTTGGCGTAACAACATTGCGTGGTGAATACCTTTGGGGTTCCCAACCGGGTAGCTCAAAATCCAATGTCAGTCCTACCAACAGGTCAATCCCGGCAACTCCCGATCCGATTGATACTTATAACAGGTCTTTCAATGGCGGGTATGTTTACCTGGTGCAAAACATCCTTAACTCCAGGCACGAGGTTGTTGTAAAATATGATTTCTTCGACCCGAATATTAAAGTTAAAGGCACGGATGCCAAATCCACGGTACCTGAAACAACGATCAAGACCGGACTGACTGGTGCTGACGTAAGCTATACAACCTGGGGTTTTGGCTACAACGTGCACATTGCCACCAATGTTAAGCTGATGGCATATTATGAGGTAGTTAAAAATGAAAGCACCTCGATAAATGGTTATTCTAATGACCTGAAGGATAATGTATTCACCCTCAGGGCACAGTTCAAGTTTTAATCGTTATTTAATGTAATTTTAAAATAAAAAACAATGAAGAAATTAATTTTCGTTTTCGTCATCATGGCCCTTCTGCCTCAACTTTACTCGC
Organism: Bacteroidales bacterium; assembly: GCA_023229505.1. Classification (NCBI taxonomy): domain Bacteria; kingdom Pseudomonadati; phylum Bacteroidota; class Bacteroidia; order Bacteroidales; species Bacteroidales bacterium. Next base: position 40,933 of record JALNZD010000010.1, read on the forward strand.
AGAATGTCAATTGTAAGATCAAAGGAAGTGATACTGTCCTTCCTCTTACACAGAAAGAAGCCGAAGTGTTCATGAAAAAATACCCCGGTTCATCTATAATGGTGACGGGAGGCGGCTCCGGTGTGGGTCTGGCCGCTTTGCAGAATGGTACCACGGATATCGCCCAGTCATCCAGGAAAATGAAACTGGATGAGAAGATGAAATTACAGGACGCAGGAAAAGTTTTTACTGAATCCATTATCGCTTATGATGCACTTGCCGTGATCGTGAATCCTTCAAACAAGGTTAACCAGTTAACCCGGGAACAACTGGAAAGTATCTATACCGGCAAGGTAACAAACTGGAAAGAAGTTGACGGTGACGACATGCCGATCGTGGTTTATTCCAGGGAGTCAAGTTCAGGCACCTTCGAATTTTTCAAAGAGCATGTGCTTAATAAAAAGAACTTTACCCCTTCTGCCCTGCTGATGCCGGCAACCGGTGCTATTGTGCAGTCGGTCAGCCAGACAAAGGGTGCGATCGGCTACGTGGGTCTTGCATACCTGGAAGCCGATGTCAAAGCACTTAAAGTCAGCTATGATAAAGGAGTGACTTACGTTGTGCCATCCGTGGAAAACGCAATGAACAAAACTTATCCCATCTCCAGGCCTTTGTATTATTATTATCTTAACAGTGCTGAAAAAGCTGTAAAACCGCTTATAGATTTTATTCTTTCAACTGAAGGGCAGAAAATTGTAAAGGAAGTAGGGTATGTACCGGTCGGTCAATGAGAAAATATAGAAAATACGGGGAAAAATTTATTGAAGGCGTCCTGTTTTCAAGTAGCACTGTCACAAGCCTCACGGTCATCCTGATCATCATTTTTCTTTTCAGGGAAGGGATTGGCCTTTTCCAGAGCAAACCGATCGACAAAGGATATGTTTTTGCCCTTAACATCAATAACCCCGTTAAAGAACTCAGCGCAAAACAACTGAAAGATATCTTTAACCAGGACATCACCAACTGGAAACATGTTGGCGGTAATAATGATACGATCATGCTGCTCACGATCAATGAAATCCCCAACTACTATACCGAAGAGGAGATGGGTCCTGAAATGGAACATCTACCGATGTTGGTGGATAAACTGATTCAGGAAAATATAGGCGCGATAGTTTTTATTTCTGAGAAATATATGCCCCCCGACTTTCATGGTTATCTCCTGAAGGTGAAGAATATCAGCCCGAAAGAATTTGTCCTCGGAAAAGAATGGTACCCTACTGCAGAGCCGGTCCCGCTTTTTGGGGTATGGCCGCTGATCACGGGAACCCTGTTGGTTACACTCGGGGCCATCTTGATTGCTTTGCCGCTCGGATTGGCAACCGCGATCTTCATGGCTGAAGTATCCTCTTTCAGGCTGCGCAATATACTCAAACCATTGGTTGAGCTTCTCGCGGGCATTCCATCTGTTGTCTATGGCTTTTTCGGTCTCGTCGTTATAGTTCCTTTGATCCAGCAGGTCTTTCACCTTGATGTTGGCGAAACGGTCCTGGCAGGCAGTATCGTTCTTGGGATCATGGCCTTGCCAACAATCATTACCATATCCGAAGATGCCATCCGAACCACCCCAAAATCCCTTAAAGAAGCCAGCCTCGCTTTGGGAGCAACCCGCTGGCAAACGATGGTCCGCGTGGTTATTCCTTATGCCAGATCCGGGATTACTACCGCCATAATCCTGGGTATTGGCAGGGCGATCGGCGAAACAATGGCCGTATTAATGGTTACGGGGAATGCCGCCATGATCCCTCATTCTTTCCTTGTCCCTGCAAGGACCATTCCGGCTACCATCGCTGCAGAACTCGGTGAATCACCCTATGGAGGCCTTCATTTCCAGGCATTATTCGCGCTCGGGATTATCCTGTTCCTGTTCACCCTGATTATCAATTTCTCCATTGACCTCGTTAAAGGTCGTAAACATATTAAATCGCTCTGATTGAAACATGACTAGAAAGCGGATCATACAGAAAATTGCATTTTCGATTTTCGGAGCGGTCAGTTTTGTCGTGGTAGCCGTGCTGTTTATCATCCTCGGTTTTATCGCGATCAAAGGTATCCGGGTTATCAGCTGGGAATTCCTTACTGCGATGCCTGACCAGGGTATGACTAAGGGAGGGATTTTCCCGGCAATCGTTGGTACGGCCTGCCTGATGGCCGGAAGCATGATCTTCGCTTTTCCTGTCGGTGTGCTCTCAGGGATTTATATTAATGAATTTCTGAAAGACAGCTTTTTCAAACGGTTTATCAGGATGATGACGGATAACCTCGCCGGTATCCCTTCCATTGTCTTCGGTCTCTTCGGGATGGCTTTATTCGTGAACTATCTTGACTTCGGCGATTCAATTATCGCTGGTTCGCTGACATTAGGTTTGCTTGTCCTACCGATTGTTATCAGGACAACGGAAGAGGCGCTGAAATCAGTCGAGGATTCATTGCGGGTCGGCAGCCTGGCTCTTGGGGCCACAAAATTGCAAACCATCCAGAGGGTTGTGCTGCCCGTGGCTTTCCCAAACATCATCACCGGCCTGATTCTTTCCATCGGAAGGGTATCGGGTGAAACGGCACCGATCCTTTTCACTGTCGCAGCTTATTTTCTTCCCCGCTTACCGAACAGTGTCTTCGACCAGGTCATGGCACTGCCTTATCACTTGTATGTATTGACAACCAGCGGTACGAATGTCGAAGAATCCAGGCCGATGGCTTACGGGACAGCCCTTGTGTTGATAATGATCGTTTTACTGATCAATTTGGCAGCCAGCGCCCTCCGGAAATATCTTGGGAAAAAAGTGAAAATGAATTAGGATTATTGACCTATGTATAAAGCTGAAGCGAAAAATATCAACTTTTATTACGGTGACTATCACGCCCTGATAGATGTCAGCCTTGCTTTTCCTGACAAGACGGTTACAGCGCTGATCGGGCCGTCAGGATGCGGAAAGTCGACTTTTCTTCGACTGTTCAACCGGATGAATGATCTGATCGACCATGTGAAAATCGAAGGTGAAGTGCTGGTCAACGGGCAGGATGTCTATTCCAAAGAGGTCATTATCGACCAGTTGCGTAAAAGTGTAGGCATGGTTTTCCAGAAACCGAACCCTTTCCCAAAGACGGTTTTTGAAAATGTGGCCTATGGGCTCCGCGTAAATGGGGTCAGGGACCATAATTTTATTGAAGAAGTGGTGGTGAATTCCCTCAAGAAAGCCGCATTGTGGGAAGAGGTGAAAGATAAACTGAAGAAATCGGCTTTCGAGCTTTCAGGCGGCCAGCAGCAGCGTTTGTGCATTGCACGTGCCCTTGCCGTGGAACCGACTTTGATCCTGATGGATGAGCCGGCATCGGCCCTCGATCCTATTTCTACTGCCAAGATAGAAGAGTTAATCCACGAGCTTAAGCAGCAGTATTCCATTATCATTGTCACCCATAATCTTCAGCAGGCAGGAAGAGTGAGCGATTATACCGCATTTTTCTATCTTGGGGAACTGATTGAGCATAATGAAACGAAGACCATGTTCCTGAATCCCAGCGATGAACGAACTCAAAATTATATCACGGGTAGGTTTGGTTGAGAAACCGGATTGAATAGGTTCATGAAGGGTTATCCTTTAATTAAATTAAATTTGCAATATGAATCATCTGGAAAGTGAATTAAAGACTTTGAAATCCAGCTTGCTGGAAATGTGGTCGATCGTGATCAGCCAGCATGAAAAGGCTAAAATGGCCATTGAAACGAACGACAAGGACCTGGCTAATGAAATACATACCAATGAGAAACTGCTCGATGCCTTTGAACTGAAGCATGACATGGACTGCGAGAATCTGATCGCCCTTTACAATCCGGTGGCCATTGACCTGCGATTTGTCCTGGCAGTCCTTAAAATCAATTATAATCTCGAGCGGATCGGCGATTATGCAAATTATATTGCCAATACGATCAGGAAATCGGACGTGCCATTTGACAGCCAGTTGCTGAAAGATGCACACGTCCCTGATATGTTTGAAATTGCACATATCATGTTGGTTGAAGCTTATGATTCCTTTGAAAAAGATGATATTAAAGCCATTCACAATATCTTCGAGCTCGATACAAAGATTGACGGGTGGAAAAAAGAATCTTTCCAGGTATTAAGCGAACATATCATGAGAAATCCCGCAGATGCCAGCCAAGCACTCGAGCTCAATTCCATCATCCGGAAACTGGAACGTGTCGGCGACCACAACCGGAATATTGCGGAAGAAATCGTCTTCTATCTTGATGCCAGGATTATCAAGCATAAAAAGTTGCAGAAAAAGGCGAAACCAGAATAAAAAGGAGATGAAATTCACTAACCCTGTCCGGCTTGCATTAATCATTTCTCTATTAACCATCGTATTTTTTTCTTTGATATACAGCCTGCTGGTTTTGCTGAATAAGATCCCGTTCAGCATCGCGGTCATTCTGACTTTTGATGTTTTACTTTTTATATTTACCTACTTCCTGCTTAAAAATATCCTGGAGAAATTGATCTTTGAAAAAATCAAAGTTATTTACAAGATCATTCAGTCGCTTAAGCTTACCAGGGTTGAAAAAAAAGCCCTTCGCACCACGCTTGGCGAGGACATGATTAACCAGGTGAGTAAGGACGTGATGGATTGGGCTGAAGATAAAAAAGCTGAAATCGAACAGCTGCGAAAAGCTGAAGCTTACCGCAGGGAATTCCTGGCTAATGTTTCACACGAGATCAAAACGCCTATCTCCAACATCCAGGGATACATCTCAACTCTTCTAAGCGGTGGCCTGGAGGATCATTACGTTAACCGGGATTTCCTTCTTAAAACCGAAAAGAATATTGACCGTCTGATTGAATTAGTGGATGACCTGGATATCATTTCCAGCCTTGAATCAGGAGAAGTCAGGATGGAAAAATCACGGTTCGATATCCAGGCTCTTACAAAAGAGGTTTTTGAATTCCTTGAAGACATAGCAAAAGCCGGAAATATAAAATTCATCTTTGGCAACGATGAAAATACGCCCGTTTGGGTCTATGCTGACCGTGACAGGATCAGGCAGGTCCTGGTTAACCTCTTGGATAATTCCATTAAATATGGCAGAAAAGAGGGCCGCACCAAGGTCAGTTTCTATGATATGGATGAGAACTTCCTCATCGAAGTTTCCGATAATGGGATGGGAATTGAAAAAGATCATATCCCCCGGCTGTTTGAGAGATTCTACCGTGTGGATAAGCACCGTTCACGTGCCGAAGGGGGCACCGGGCTGGGCCTGGCCATCGTGAAACATATCATCGAAGCTCATGAGCAGACCGTCAACGTGAGAAGCTCACCTATGATAGGCTCGACATTTTCATTTACTTTGAAGAAGGGATGATTCATATGGAACAATACAAAATCCTTCTGGTGGATGATGAGCCGGATATCCTTGAATTCCTGGGTTATAACCTGCGGAATGAGGGTTACGAAGTTCACACCAGCAATAATGGAAAAGATGGCCTGGCTAAAGCACTGGAAATTCTGCCGCACCTGATTGTCCTTGATGTGATGATGCCTGAAATGGATGGCATCGAAACCTGCAAAGAGATCCGGCAAATGCCTATATTGAAAAATACCATCGTTATTTTCCTGACAGCCCGCGGGGAAGATTATTCCCAGATCGCCGGTTTTGAAGCAGGGGCTGATGACTATGTAACCAAACCGGTTAAGCCACGCGTACTGGTAAGCAGGGTCAAAGCATTGCTCAGGAGATATCAAGAAGAACCAGGGAAAGAAGCGGGACAAACTCTCGTATTAAATGAGTTTATAATTGACCGTGAAAGGTATGTTGTGATTAAAGACGGGCAGGAGTATAATTTGCCAAGGAAGGAATTTGAATTGTTGAGATTGCTGGCTTCAAAACCCAACAGGGTTTTTACTCGGGAAGAGATCCTGTCCACCATCTGGGGGAGCGATGTAATCGTAGGCGACCGGACGATTGATGTTCATATAAGGAAAATCCGCGAAAAACTCGAAACACCAAACATTAAGACCATCAAGGGAGTTGGTTATAAATTTGAGGATTAGCGGGAAGTCTGATCTGCCGCTATGTTTTGGAGTGATATTTCAATATCCTCGGCTTTCTGATCAATCTTAATTTCTTCTTCACGGTCGGAATAAGAGATCAGGGAACATTTAACCTTGTAAGTATCTGGAATAAGCCCGCTGATTGAAAAATTACCGTCGAAATCCGTATATGCTTCAAAATCTGTGCCTTCAATCCGGATCAATGCACCAGCCAGTGTTTCCTGGTTGGTTTTATCAATCACTTTGCCGGAAAGGGTAACTGTTTTTGCGGCGCCTTCACCTGTATTATCAGCGAATGCTGAGGAAATGCCCAAAATCATTAATGACAGTATTATAAATGTTACTTTTTTCATTGGTTTAATTTTAAAATTAATCATGCAAAAGTAACCGTGGTATGTTAAGGAAATATTAAGCCAATATTAGGTTATTGTGATTATTAATTGGTAGGGGATATTTGGATGAAAATAGATCTCAATAATCCTTCTGGTCGATCAATGTGCCTTTATCATCATACATGAGCCAGGTCCCTCGCTTTTCCCCGTCTTTGTAAGTCATATCATATCTTAATGTCCCAAATTCATCCCATATATACCATTTTCCGTCTTTTTTATTTTCTGTATAATTGGCTTCTGCAATTTTAACATTTTGCAGGCCCCATTTCTCCCATTTACCGTGCTTCATGCCCTTTTGGAAGGATCTGATCTCTTCAGGCTGACCATCATCAAAATAAATCTTTGTCAAGCCGTCCAGCATGCCATCTTTTACTTCTATGGTTGCCCGGATAACCGAATCCGCATAATATTCATAGCAGGTGCCTGTAAACATCTTCCCTTGCTCATCGTAATATATTCCATCTGAACCCTGCCGGGTTTGTGCAAAGCCAGAGATGAACATCATGATGAAAATGTATATGGTAAAAGTTCTCAACATATATTCTTTAAGTTTATTTCTTGTAAAAAACCATAGCGCCCAGCTTACACCAGGTTGAATGCCCAATGGCGAATTTAATATATTTTTCTAAGTAGATGACCAGAATTTGCAACATTCTTTAAGTTAATCTATGTGATTCAGAAAAGTGAATAGCTCAATCTCAACTGAAAAGTAATCCCCTGGTATAACCGTGTAAAATATTGATCGGTAGCCTCATAAGATTTAAATATAGATTCCTTCTTTGCGTTAAGAAGATTTTCGATCTTCAAACCAATCTGCAGGCGCTTATCCTCTCCCAGGCTTTTATTGCTGTTAAAGTTTAAACTGTTGAAAGGTTTGGAATAAATATCAGGACGGTCAACCATACCGACATATTGAAGTGTTTGTCCCTGAACATTGTAGTAAAGTCCGGCTTCAAAGCCGTTCCAGAATCCTTTTACGCCTCCGTTATATGAAACACCGAAATTAATAATATAAGGCGCCTGGCCTGCCATATCGCGGTATTCGTCAATAGTTTGGCCGGTGCGTGCATTTGCAACCCTGGAATCGTATTCTGTATTGCTTAACCTGATAATCGATTTGGTAAAAGTTAGGTTCGACGAAATGGCCATGTTCCTGAGTGCCTCGATGAGTGGTTCAAGATTCAGACGAAACTCGATCTCAGCGCCGAATACCTGGCCATCCCCCACATTGCGTGGCTGAAAAGATCCGGCCAGAGTGGCATACTGTACCATTTCTATAGGATTGTCAAACATCTTATAAAACCCACTCAAAGAAATCGTTTGACCATTCGATGGAAACAATTCCCAACGAAGGTCGAAATTGTGAATATCTGTACTTACCAGGTTTCCGTCCCAGTATTCAATACCGGCAACATCGTCGGCATCGCGGAACAAACCACCGATAAATGTGCGACCGCTTATAGGATCGTATATTTCAGCATAAGATAATTCTTTGAAGGAAGGACGGGCGATGGTTTTGGCATAAGAAAATCTTAGATTTTGCTTCTCCGACAAAGTGTAGATAAAATTAACCGAAGGGAAAAAGTCAGTATTATCGAGCACCTTTTCATTATCAAGAATATTATACCCAAGCTGGTCCTGACCTGTATAATGCTGGACGTAGTTTTCGACACGGATACCCAGTATGGTTTTCAGGTTTTTTATCGGGCTAAGTTCCATGGAAACATAACCTGCAGTATTATTTGTACTGGAATTAAACTGGTTTGGATTTACCGGGACAAAAGGTGCTTCGTATGTAGTACCATTGTTAATATTTCCATCGCGCGGCCACAGATTTTCCGGCAGGAAGAGTTCATCAGGGTTGCCTGTTAGGGGCACATTCCGTATATTAAGCGCATAGCTGAGGATGGCAAAGTCACGTTCTTTGAAAGTGTAGGCTCCTCCAAACTGCAGTTTGGAATTTTGGCCCATGATCTCAAATCCCTTTGTTATGTGTATTAAACCGGCCAGGTTGACCTCTTCCAGGTCGCGCCATATTCTTTCAGGAAATCCGGATTCTGTACCTATTACGAAGTCTCCCTCCGAGACCACATACCTGGTAAACCGGATATCAGGATCTTCCATTTTTGATAAGGTGGGTGAAAGTTTCCATTCAACATCCCATTTCGTACCGGTGAATGTGTGTTTACCATTGATAATCAAATTGGTAAGCGAGCGTTCACTATAATCAAGATTATGCTGAAAACCTTCGAAATCGCTTCCCTGGTCTGAGCCAATATAATCGAAAATACCTGCTTTGGATTCTCCATTTTGCAAGTGCAGAAGGTTGATACGGTATTTTGAATTAAGTGTTTTGATAGCGAATCCAGCCATCCCGCTCAATAAAACGCTGCTTACTCCATAGTCACCTTTCTGAAATTCACGGACACCCATTTCATACACATCAGGATCCCCTGAAAGACCATAGCGTCCATACTCAGCATCTTTATAAAACTCTGTATTGCTTTTATAAGAAAGGGCAAAATTATACCCCAGGGTTACTTTCTTGTGTGCGATTTGGTTACCCAGGGAAGCCCCAAAACCATAATCCATGAAACTCATTTTCTGGTAAGCTGCCATAGCAGGATTGAAATTTTCAAGTATTTCCCTGTACCGCTGGGCTATTTCTCCGTCAGGATCGCCGACTACTTCAGAAAAGAAAGGAATATTGGTTGTTGCGGGAATTTCTCTTGTTCCATCATCAAAACCAAGAAAATCAGTTTTACCACCGTTATAAGTAAGATAATCGCTCTTAAAATGAAATCCGGGATTATATCCTGCACTTAAGGAAATATTTCCTTTTTTTTCCTCTGGAAAATCTTTTATGGCGATATCGATGACTCCGCCCGTAAAATCTGCAGGCAGGTCAGCCGTAAATGATTTGAGAACAATGATGTTATCTATGATATTGGTGGGGAAAATGTCCATCTGAAGCGTATTGCGGTCGGGATCAAGACCGGGTATATCAACCCCGTTGAGGATAGTCTTGGTATAACGGTCACCCAGTCCGCGCACATACACATATTTTCCACCTTCTACTGAGACACCAGGAACACGTTTCATAGAGGAGGCGGCATCTGAATCACCTATTTTCCTGAAACTGACTGATGAAATGCCATCAATTACATTGTCGGATTTCCTTTTAATGGTAAGCAATGCATTTTCTGTATTCCGCAATCCCTGGGCTGTGATCACAACCTCGGTAAGCTCAAATGTAGTTTCCTTCAGCCGCAGATTGTCGAAAAGCGAAACTTCTCCTGGTTTTACCTGAAGTTCTTTAATAATTAGCGTTTCATAAGAAATGAAGGACACTCTCAGATTATATGACCCGGGTTCAACGCTCAGGTTGAACTTACCATCCAAATCTGTAAGGGTTCCCATAGTAGTTCCTTCCAGGAATATCGTGACACCTGGCAGGTACTCACCGGTAGCATCATCGAAAACTGTTCCCCTTATAATACCATTCTGCGCGTGCAAGAGGGATGTTAAAAGAAGTAAAAAGAAAACGATGGATAATTTAAATACATGCATGTAAAATAATTCTGGAGTCCTCGGTTTCAAAACCAAAACTCGCAGACTTGAAAAACCTGCGAGCTTTGATGATATAATAAACGACAACTATTGATTAAAAGTTATCTAAAGCTCCTGATACTGAAGCCCATGACCATGTCTGGAATTTTGTAACATCGGCTCCGACTGTATTTGCGCCTTCGGCAACAATAGTCACATAAGCATCGCTGCCGGCTTTAAAATAGTCAGTTACGATAGCACCTTCCGGTAAGGTAGCCTGCAAACCTGAGGCCACCAGGCCGGTAGGATTAAGGTCAAAATCCTGACCTGTAGCTACACCAAAGAAATAAATGCTTGTCATGGTAGCGATGGAGTTGTCGTCGAGATCGACCAGACCTTCAGCGCCATCGGCATAAACAGAACCGTTTTTAAGAGTGTGGCCAGCCGACATGGAGCCTTCCGGACCGTCGAGTTCGAAACATTCGTCACCCGGGTTCACAACGATAAAGTTATCGAGTGTACCGGCCCATGATTGGTCGGTATCGACTGCGTCATCACCGACATTCCAGATAATCGCATTTTTAACGCTTACGGTGCCGCCGAACCATTCGATACCGTCATCTTGATTAGCGATGATTTCTACGTTTTCAATGATAGTACCTGAACCAACGCCACCGAGGGTAAGGCCATTGATCTCATTACCTTCCCCGATGTTAGTTCCGCCATGACGAATTGAAACATACCGGATCACACCGGAATTATCGGCAGGATTATCGCCACCATAGAGACCGTTTTGATCTGAGGGAGGAATACCTTCTATCTGCATGGAAGCAGCATCGGCCGAAATAGGGGCATTTCCCAGAATCAGAAGACCTCCCCAGAGTCCGTTCAGGACGGGATCCAGGTTCGGGCTTGCTATTTCACCGGGCATAATTTCATCGGCAACCGAAGTAAATATAATCGGGGAATCAGCAGTACCTTCTGCCATAATTTTACCGCCACGGGCGATCAAAAGAGCCGTTGCATTGGCACCTGTGCCAGCCTGGCCTTTTACTATAACTCCCGGTTGAATGGTAAGGGTAACACCGGCTAAAACTGCAATACGACTTTCGAGGGTATAAACCTTCCCGGTTTCCCAGGTAGTATTTTCAGTGATGTTTCCTGGCACTGAGACTTCTAATTCTTCTTCAACCACGCTGATAACAGCAGTAGCCGAACCAGCCTGGTCATCATTATCAGTTATTGTCAGAACTACTGAACCGGCTCCAACTGATGTGCCTGCAGTAAAAGTAACAACTATGCTGCCTGATTCAGATCCGATGGTACCATCGGTCTTTACCGTAACAGTGCCGTTAATGGCAACTGCATTTGTTGATTTAAAACCTGCTTCCGATGTAAACTCAAAAGTTAAATCAACGGACGAACTAATTTCAACTGTAGCATTTGTAGGAACAGTAACTGCAGGAATTTTGTTTGTTTCGTCTTTTTTGCAGGAGGAAAAAATTGCCAAGGAGGCTACTACGAAATAGATAAGGATTTTTTTCATATTTATTTTCTTTTAATTTTTCTGCAAAAATCCGGTCTACAGATTACCCTAATGTTTTGTGATTGTTACTAAAACATTATGAATTACAGTTGCATGTTAAAATAACATTAAGGAGGGCAGAACGGTCATCTATTCCGGAGAAAGTCTAAGGAGAGTTAAACGCTGACAGGTCTGACGACACTGTCAGGTTTAAAGTGGTGAAATAAAGACCTGACAGCGTCCGTCGCCAGGTGGACCTGTCAGCGTCTTGATAATTTGTAAACCTCAAACCAGGTTATGCTGAATATCCCGGCCACAATGCAAATCAGGGCATTCGTAAACTGGATCCTTTCAAATTGAAACAAATCCATCAGGAAAGGAATATTCAGGATTAGAATTAAAAATACGACAGCTCCACCGGCAATCCATTTAACGGTCTTATTTGGTGTTGCCAGTATCTGGAAAATATTTCTTGTCCAGGAACGGTTCGACAAAATAATGGCAATATTGGAGACAATAAGGGTCAGGAAAGACATCGCCCTGACCGTCTTTTCACTATAACCTAAATGCAGGTAGCTGAAATAAACCGCTAAAACAATTACCAGAACGCTGCATCCCTGTAAACAACTTAATAATATCTTTTTCCTATTGAAGAAAGGTTCATCTATTTTCTTCGGTGGCCTGTTCATCACATTCTTCTCCGCTTTTTCAGCTTCAAAGATGATGGAGCAGGCCGGATCAATGATCAATTCAAGGAATACGATATGCACCGGCCACAAAAGCAGGGGAAGGTCTGCAAAAAAAACAGGGATTAGCGATAGTCCTGCAATCGGCACGTGAATGGCAAAAATATAGCCAAGCGCTTTCTGAAGGTTATCAAAAATCCTTCGTCCCATCCTGATAGCACCCACGATAGATGAAAAATTATCATCCATGAGTACCAGGGAAGAGGCTTCACGGGCAACGTCCGTGCCTTTTTCACCCATGGCGATACCGATATTTGCAGCTTTCAATGCGGGTGCATCATTTACCCCGTCACCGGTCATGGCGACAATCTCCCTGTTTTTTTTCAGTGCATTGACAATTTTCAGCTTTTGTTCTGGGATGACCCGGGCGAATATGTTAACATCCCTGATCTTTTCGCACAATTTCTCCTCGCTCATTTCGTTTAGCTCCTGTCCTGTGATGCAAGATTCATGGTTCCTTAAACCGATTTCCCGTGCAATGTTTTTTGCAGTTACCGGATAATCTCCGGTTATCATGATCACCCGGATACCGGCTTTATAGCATTCGCTGACGGCCACTTCCACATTTTCCCTGATCGGGTCCGACAATCCGATCAATCCAATAAAATCAAAATGGAAATCATGCTGCGTTTCCGGAAAAACATTTGAGCTGATGGTTGATTTAGCCACGCCCAAGACTCTTAATCCTTTTTGGGCTAATTTTTCAATGGATTTGGAAAGATGTTCAATTTTTTCTTTTGGAAGGTGGCATAAGTCAAAAATGGCTTCAGGTGCACCTTTCGATGCAATAGTATATTCATTTGTCCCTGCTTTTTTGAAAACCCTGGACATGGCCAGCATCTCTCTTGAAAGCGGGTATTCCTTAAGCATTTCCCAATCAGTATGCTCATGTTCCGTGCCTTCAAAATAACTTTCTCCAATGCTGTTAATGGCTTTTTCCATTGGGTCGAAAGGATTGACCTGGCTTGAAAGAATCCCATATTCGATAATTTCATGAAATTCTTCCGGAAACACTTTATTATTAGAGATGTCCAGAAATTCCTTTCCATTGAACAGATCGGTGACGGTCATTTTATTTTGCGTCAGCGTACCTGTTTTATCCGTGCACAACACCGTTGCGGAACCCAGGGTTTCAACGGCCGCCGGTTTCCTGGTGAGTACACTTTTTTTGGACATGCGCCAGGCGCCAAGGGCTAAAAATATAGTCAGAACTACTGGAAATTCTTCCGGAAGCATCGCCATGGCAAGTGTAATACCCGCGAGGAAGCCTTTCAGTAAATCTCCCCTTGTCAGGGTGTAGACAATAATAACAAGGATACACAGGATGATCCCGATAATAGCAAGCCTTTTCACAAGCGTGCCCATTTCTTTTTTCAGTTTGGTAGGCTCCTCTTCAACTTCCTCAAGGGCTTTGCCGATCTGCCCGATCTCCGTGTTCATTCCTGTTGCCAGCACCTTTGCAATGCCATTGCCCTGAACCACCATCGAACCGGAATAAATAAAAGGCAAATCATCACCCCCCGGCTGTTGTGATTTATCCGATTCGTTCCACTCCGTTTTTCTTACCGGAACGGATTCTCCCGTCAGCAACGATTCGTCAACCATCAGGCTAAGCGTGTGCAGCATGGCTGCATCCGCCGGGACCCTGTCACCTTCCTGTAAAACTACAATGTCACCCGTTACCACTTCCCTGCCCGCGATCCTTCTTTCCTGGCCATAACGGATAACAAGGGCACGCGGGCTTGCGAGGTCTTTCAGTGCATCAAGGGCCTTTTCCGTTTTCTTCTCCTGGTAAAACTCTATCCCCATGACCACAAAGACAAAACCAAGCAGCATGATGCCTTCCTGGATGTCGCCTAAAACGAGGTATAATGTGCCGCAAGCCACTAACAGTAAAAACATTGGCTCTTTAATGACACCAAAAGCAATGGATAAAATATTTTTAGGCTTGGATGAGGGAAGTTCGTTGTATCCCTCAATTCGAAGCTTTTCAGCAGCTTCTGCTTCGGTCAATCCTTTAAATTTCCCTGAATTGAGATTAATCTGCATGATAAATACTCAAATTAGCTTTTATAAATACATCAGCAAGATAATCAAAATTCTTATGCGCCATGCTGTACTGGAGACAAAAAGAGGGTTTCTGACACTAAAATCAGAAACCCCATTACTATCTTGACTGCCGACTGTCAACAGTTGACTGTCGACTTATTTAATCATCTCCAGCTCTTTTCCCACCTTGATAAACGCGGTAATCGCGTGATCCAAGTGATGCTGGTCATGTCCCGCCGAGATTTGCACTCGGATGCGGTCCTTTCCTTTGGGTACCACCGGGAAGGAGAATGCGATCACGTAAACGCCTTCTTCCAGCATACGGTTTGCAAACTTGACAGCCAGTTTGGAACAGTCGGGATATTTGCCGAACATGATCGGAACGATCGGGTGGTCGCCTGCGACGATATCAAAGCCGGCTTCCGTCATTTTTGCACGGAAATATTTGGTGTTTCTTTCCAGCTTATCGCGAAGCTCGGTGGTGGATGAAAGCATATCGAGCACCTGTATCGTTCCACTCACCACGGCCGGGGCAACGGTGTTGGAGAACAGGTAAGGACGTGCCTTGTTGCGCATCCATGAGATGATCTCTTTGCTGCTGGAGATACAGCCGCCGGATGCTCCTCCAAGTGCTTTTCCAAAGGTAGTGGTAATGATGTCCACCCTGCCCATCACACCGCGGTATTCATGCGTTCCACGGCCGGTCTTTCCCATAAAGCCCGATGAATGGCTATCGTCGACCATCACCATCGCATCATATTTTTCGGCAAGGTCGCATATCTCCTTCAACCGTGCCACGTCTCCATCCATGCTGAAAGCTCCGTCGGTGGTAATCAACCTGAAACGGCAATCTTTAGCTTCCTTAAGGCATCTCTCAAGACCTTTGGCCATTTTGCCCGTGGCGGGATCTTCTTCTTCCACATCCCGAAAATCGTTGTGCTTGTAAATCCAGCGTTGGGCCTTACAAAGGCGGATCCCGTCGATAATTGAGGCATGGTTTAGTGCGTCAGTAATGATTGCATCCTCAGTACCAAGCAGCGGTTCAAAAACAGCTCCGTTTGCATCAAAGCATGAGGAGAATAGGATAGTATCTTCCATACCGAGGAATTTCGAAACTTTCATTTCCAGTTCCTTGTGAATATCCTGCGTGCCACAGATGAAACGCACGGATGACATTCCGTATCCACGTTCTTCAATTCCTTTGTGAGCGGCTTTGATCACATCCGGGTGGGAGGAAAGGCCGAGGTAGTTATTTGCGCAAAAATTCAGGCATTTTTTGCCTTTTACAATGATTTCAGCGCCCTGTTCGCTTTCAATGATGCGTTCGTGTTTGAATAGCCCGGCATCCTCAATGGTTTTGAGTTCATTTGCCAGGAAGTCTTTCATTTTGCCGATCATGGGATATGAATTTATAAAGTTTAGTAAAGTGTTAATGAATTAACAAAGTGTTGCAAAGATAATTTTTTCATGAAATGGATTGTCATTAAGGATGAAATCTTTATCAGGGAAAAGACGATCAGCTGATTAGAGATATCTGAACTGTTATTCCTTCGATAATGTAAGGTTTTAACAGTTTTTGCGGATTTTGCAATAATTTTCTGACTAAATTATCAAGACTGCCTGCTAATTCAATTAGGCAACGTTTTCTTTATGCTTCTTGATTACCTTAAATTCATCTTTCTTCAGGTGTATTTCTTCTTCAATATCAAAATCATTCTGTAGTCCGAGCCAGAATTTCGCCGAATTGCCAAAATAATTACTTAACCTCAATGCAGTGTCAGCGGTGATCCGCCGCCTCCCTTTTAAGATTTCACTAACCCTGGTTTGAGGAATATTAATGTCCTTTGACAATTTATAAGCAGAAATATTCAAAGGGATTAAAAATTCTTCTAATAAAATCTCACCGGGATGTATGTTATTAAGCTTTTCCATTTTCTTAAATTTTAATGATAATCAATTATTTCGACATTAAAAGAATGCCCGTTTTCCCAATGAAAGATAATCCTCCATTGGTCATTTATTCTTATGCTATGATAATCCTTTAGTTCACCTTTGAGTTTTTCCAAATTGTTAGACGGAGGAATTATCAAATCATTCAAATTCACAGAATTATTAAGCATTCTAAGTTTTCGTCTGGCGATATGCTGAATTTCATCTGGTAACTTTTTGGATCTGATACCATTCCAAATTTTTTCAGTTTCTTTAGATCCGAAAGATTGAATCATAGTAACGTATTACAATACTAACGCCAAAAGTAATTATTAAATTTTAAATATCCAAATAGAAAATGTGGCCTACCGGTATAGGCTAAGAGCAGGCGGGCATTAAATTCCATGTTACTGTCTACCGAGACCAAAGTTTATTAAAGGTAATCACTTTCAATTTAGGACTTTCCGCCCGTTTGCTTTTAGCCAATGTTGGGCAATACATACTAAAAATATGAATAATGTATGTTTCATTTTTTACATGTTGAAACGTCAGTATAAACCCATTGCATTTATCGACTTCATGAGTATAATAAACTCATTATGTTTATTCCCCCAAATTTAACGAATAAAATGTACTTAAAGATGATCATTTTTTATGTTTTATAAATGACTGATCAATTCAGATCCTTCGTAATTGTTTTTACCGGAAGAACGTGATTATAAATAAGTTTTTTACTTTTGCCGCAAATTGTTAATTATTTCACAAAAAACTAGTTGAACATGAAAAAGATACTCGTCATTGGTGCTGTAGGTCAGATCGGATCCGAGCTGACCATGCGCTTAAGGGAAGTTTACGGTTCATCGAATGTTGTGGCCGGCTACCGCAAAACCGAACCCGGTAAAGAATTAGCAGAATCCGGACCGCTGGAAAGGGTGGATGCCACCGAACCGGAAAGACTGGCTGAAATAGTTAAGAAATATAAAATCGATGCGATCTATAACCTGGCTGCCCTGCTCTCCGCCGTAGCCGAAGGAAATCCGACTATGGCATGGAACGTTGGAGTAGGCGGCGTGTTCAATTGTCTTGAAGTGGCCCGTGAAAATAAGTGCGCCGTTTTCTTCCCCAGCTCTATCGGCGCTTTCGGACCCACTACCCCGCTCGATAACACACCCCAGGATACCATCCAGCGACCCACCACCATGTACGGCGTGACCAAAGTAACAGGCGAACTGCTCAGTGATTATTATTACAAAAAGTTCGGCGTGGATACCCGCGGCTTGCGATACCCTGGCATCATTTCAAATGTAACTCTGCCCGGCGGCGGTACTACTGACTATGCAGTGGAGATATACTATGCGGCCATCAAGGAGAAAAAATTCACCTGTCCCCTGCCCGCCGGCACTTTCCTCGATATGATGTATATGCCTGACGCACTCGACGCAGCCATCGACGTGATGGAAGCCGATCCGTCAAAACTCAAGCACCGCAATGCTTTCAACGTCTCCGCCATGAGCTTCGACCCGGAGATCATCTATAAGGAGATCAAAAAACATATCCCCGACTTTGTTATGACCTATGATGTCGACCTGATGAAAAAAGGCATCGCCGACTCATGGCCGAACAGCATGGACGATAGCGCCGCCCGCGCCGAATGGGGCTGGAACCCGAAATGGAAGCTCGACAACATGACGGTTGATATGCTGAAGGTTATTGGTGAGAAGCATAAACTGGGACTTATCTAAAGAGTGTTAAGGTTTAAGTGTTGAGGTTTAAGTTCGGGATTATTTTAAGATCCCGATAGAGCGATCCTCGAGATTCGATATTCGAAGTAAGGCCAAAGAATATTTCGAATATCGAATATCTAATATCTTTCTTTCTTTCTTTCTTTACCTTTGCCCCATGCAAATCGCTGCCCTTGTTTCAGGTGGAGTCGACAGTTCCGTCATTGTTCCCTTATTGAAAGATCAAGGGTATGATCCGGTCATTTTTTACATCCAGATCGGGATGGACAACGAACCTGGCTTCATGGACTGCCCGTCGGAAGAGGATATCGAGATCACAACTTTCATCGCCAAAAAATACGGCTGCCGCTTTGAAATTGCTAACCTGCACGAAGAATACTGGAACCGGGTAGTGAATTACACAATCGATTCCATCCGTCATGGCTTTACCCCAAACCCAGATGTGATGTGCAACCTGTTTATCAAATTCGGAAGCTTTGAAGACAAATTCGGAAAAGACTTCGACAGGATTGCAACCGGCCACTATGCCCGGAGGATTGATGAAGGGGGAAAAGCTTACCTTGGAACCGCTATCGACCAGAAAAAAGACCAGACATACTTTCTAGGCAGGATTACATACCATCAACTCTCGAAAGCCATGTTTCCCCTGGCAGACCTGGAAAAGAAAGACGTCAGGAAGATGGCCCGCAACCTGAAGCTCCCCAGCGCTGAACGGCCCGACAGCCAGGGTATCTGCTTTCTCGGAAAGATCAACTACAATGAGTTCATCAAACGATATGCCGGTGAAAAGGAGGGGGACATTATCGAACTGGAAACCGGGAAAATCCTTGGCAAACACAAAGGCTTCTGGTTTCATACTATCGGCCAGCGAAAAGGCCTGGGCCTCAGCCAGGGTCCGTGGTTCGTCGTTAAAAAGGACATTCCCGGTAATATCGTTTACGTTTCAAACGGATATAATCCGGTTGCACAACATCAGGAGGTGATTTTGCTCGCCGATTTTCTCTTTATCAATGAAAAACCCGACCGGGATTATTCTGTCGCCCAGCCGGTGCATTTCAAGATCCGCCACCAGCCTGAGTTTAATGAAGGCTTGATGGTCCGGGAAGGAGAGGGGAATTATCGGATTGACAGCGTTAATAGCATTGCCGGCGTTGCCCCCGGACAGTTCGGTGTAGTTTACACCACCGATAACAGGATATGTCTGGGGAGCGGAGTGATTACATAAAAAGTGTTGAGTGTAAAGGTTTAAGGGTTGAGTTAGGGACTATTTAATTTTGAATTTTAAGTTTTAAATTTTGAATTCGGGTGTTCTATGTTGTGAACCTTTTAACAATTTAGCAATTTGACAATTTAACAGTTTATTTCATGGAAAACTTCATTTTGTATAACCCGGTAAAACTGCACTTCGGGAAAAACGTAGTGGAAAATCTTGGGAAATCGGTTTCTCATTATGGTAAAAAAGTTCTGCTGGTGTATGGCGGAGGATCGATAAAAAGAAACGGTATTTATGACCAGGTTATTGACCAGCTCAGGAAAGCGGGGACGGAGGTTTTTGAATATCCTGGCATCCGGCCAAATCCGGTTATTGAAGATGTGAATGCCGCAGCGGACCTGGGACGGAAGAAACATGTGGATATAATCCTGGCAGTAGGAGGGGGGAGCGTGATCGATTCGGCAAAAATTATCAGCATCACTATTCCTGTTGACCATTCCGGATGGGAATTTATCAAAGGCAAGGCAAAACCAAAAACAGCAGTCCCACTGATCGCCGTGTTGACCCTGGCGGCAACCGGCACGGAAATGAACCGCTTCGCCGTTGTACAGAATAATAAAACCAGAGAAAAACTGGGATATGGCGACCCGCTGACCTATCCGAAAGAATCCTTCCTGGATCCGTCGTATACCATTTCGGTCCCGGCTGATTATACATCATACGGAATTACGGACCTGATTGCCCATAGCCTGGAAGCTTATTTCGGAGAAGGGGAGGCATCCCTTTCCGACCGTTTTGTCTATGCCATTATCCGTGAAGCCATCGAATATGGCCCACAACTGTTGAACGATCCGGGGAATTATGCTTTGCGTGAAAAGATCATGTATGCTGCAACCAACGCACTCAATAATCTCACATTTTACGGGAGGAAATCGGGTGACTGGGGGGTACATTCTATCGGGCATGTTTTGTCGGTTTTATATGATGTTGCCCATGGTGCTTCTTTATCCATCGCTTATCCTGCCTGGCTGCGACTGCATAAGGACCGCATTTCCGGGCGGATCGCGGAATTAAGCAATAATCTCTTTCAAACCGCTACCACTGATCAGGCCATTGAACACCTGGAATTCTTTTTCATCTCCATTAAATCTCCGGTAAGATTGATTGATATCGGGATCGATATTAAAAAAAAGGGAGGGGAGATTTATCAAACCCTTCTTTCATGTAAGGCCGGGGGCAACCATCATGCGCTCAGTCCAGAAGATTACCGGGAGTTGATCCGGCTTATGGCCTGATCAGCTGTTCATGCCTTACATGCCGGGATTTTTATGCTGAAAGTGGCACCTTCCCCGGGTTTTGACTCAAATGAGACTGTACCGCCTATAATGGTCAATATGCTTTTTACCATGGCAAGTCCCAATCCCATCCCACTGCTTTTGGTAGTAAAACTCGGTGAAAAGATCTTTGAAGCCTGCTCGTCCGTAATTCCTGCGCCATTATCCGATATCCCAATTAAATAAACGTCATCTTCCACGGATAACTTTATCCGGATAAGTCCGTCTCCTTTCTTCCCGATTGCCTGCACGGCATTCTGAATTAAATTATTAAAGACCCTTAACAGTTGCCGCTTGTCGGCAAGGACAAAACATTCCTGGTCCAGGTGTTCAATAACAATCCGAATGTTGTTATGATGATGATATAATTCTGCTGCAGATTTAATAATGCCTGTCAATTCTATCTTTTCGATATTTGCTGCCGGCATTTTGGCAAAATCGGAAAACTCTGAAGCAATTTCCGATAATGAATCGATCTGCTCTACGATGGTGCGGGTAAATATTGCCAGGCGTTTTTCCCAGTCAGGCGCTTTTTCATCCCAGGCTTTCTGCAGATGCTGAACGCTGAGCTTCATCGGGGTCAGGGGATTCTTTATCTCATGGGCAACCTGTTTTGCCATCTCCCGCCAGGCACTTTCCCGTTCCGACCTGGCCAGCATTTCTGCACTCCTGGCCAACTCATCAATCATCCTGTTATATTCTTCGACCAGGTTTCCGATTTCATCCTTCCTTGTCCATTCAATCTTTTCATTTGATTTGCCCAACCCGATATTCTTTAACTTATCCCTTATCAGCTGAAGCGGCCGGGTAATAAATCTTGAAACCAGGATAGTTACCATAATTGCCAGAACAATTAGTAAGACATAAACATTAATGTATGCAGCAAGAAAATCTGCGATTTCCTTCCGTAGTTCGGTTTGTTTTGCAAAATAAGGGAGATTCACGTAGGCAATGATCTGGTCTTCATTATTCCGGAACGGAATATAGGCAGATAAATATTCCTGCCGCCCGATTTTTTCATTTTGAATATATAACAGGCTTTGTTCATACGCCAGTTTATAAAAAGCACCTGTATGCATTTTTTCGGATAATAGTTCCTCTTGAAATATTTGGGGCCTGGAGGATGCAATCAGAGTTCCTTGTGTGTCAAAGAGATTGATATCGGAATAAAATATCAGCGAAAATTTATTAAGCAGGTCAGTAATATAGCCCGTCATATCTCCGGGAAGAGCGGGCATGTTTCCAAGTTTATGCTCCAGTTCTGTCAGCACGGAGAAAGTTTTTTCACTAAGATTATCCCGGTTTTTATTGTTATACAGATGAATAATGTTGAAGCGGGTGATCATTCCCAGAACAAAAAAGGAAATGATAATAATAGCAATGATAGATACTTGCAATTGATTGCTGAAATTGAATTCCAGCCGGCGAAAACCTCCGGAAACCATGTAGCCCAAAAGAAAGACCAGCAGAAAAAGGCTAAAAATGATAAAGAAATAAGAAAAGGGCGCAACCAGATCGAGCAAAGTCATGTTCTTTTTACTGATTATCAATTTGTTTACATCATCCTGCCTGACAACATAATGATTATACCCCTCATTATCAATAAAATAAGATGCTTTATCCTGTTTTTCATAAGCTTGAAATCCAAGATTATAGGAAAAATCCCCATTTTTATAAATGAGTTTATCATCTACATATCGGGCATAAGAGTAATTGGACAATCCTGAAATAACCTTGACGTTCTTGTCGATCAACAAATCCGGATATCCCAGCCCGGTTTCAGAAATATACTTATAAAATAATTCGACAAATATCTTTGTAGTATCCCTTGGTTTCTCTTTTGTGTTCAGAAAATCGATTGTCGCAATGTAGTTGTTGTTTTCCGTTTTGTTATTCAGGAAGAATAACCCCGGACTGATAATTTCCGTTCCCGGGGCTTCAACAAGGCCCTTGAAATAGTCATAACAGTTCGAAAGGTATCCCTGTGGCTGGATATTCAATACCTCTTCCTGTTGGCAAACCGTGATCAATAATTCATATTTATTCCAGAAATTATTGAAATATTCTTTGTCAAGGTACGTAATTATTTGTTTATCAACTTCTTTACTTACGTTCCTTTTATTCAGCAAAGCGATAAGAGTCGTATCGTTTATCATTTGACTTTTCAATCGTGAAAATTCATATTCCATCAGGGGGTCCCGTTTGGAAGAAAGCTCAACTGCGAGGCTCTTTCTTTTCTCTTTTTCTTTAACTCCATGGTAAAAATCGAGAACAAAAGTGGCGATAAGGGAAAACAAAACAATATAAATCAAGGCGCCTGAAATGTTCCTAAACTCTCCGGTTTTATTTGAAAAATAAAGGAAAGACAGCAGGTAGGCGAGCAATAAAGTCGGATAGATAAGACCGGGACCGGCAATTAACTCTGCGGAAAACATTGGTATGACAAGCAAAGAAGACAGGAGTGCAATGATGAAATAAGTCCATGCTTTGATACCACTGTGACAAATCAATAAGCTAAGCCTGGCAGTAACTAAAAAGAATGCCATAATCAGGGAAGTCATAGCTAGGAATCCCAATCCGCTATATATATCAATATTAAATATGTTATTCAGATTTAGCTCAATGTTAGAATCGATCACCATCCTTCGTATGGTTGAAATAAGAAGATAAAACAGCGCACCTGAAATAAATATCAAAACATAACTGAGGAAAATTTTTAAAGTTTTTCTATATTTTAATAATGAAAAAGTGAATCTATCATAAAAAATCCAGGCAAGGGTAAGCCATAGGAGGCTGTTAACGACCAGGTCGCCCAATGAAGGTGAAATGAAAGAAGTAGCGTAATAATATGGGCTAAAAAGGTCTGTATGATAGAGAAAACCCGGTATTCCGAAATAAAGAAGCATGAACCGTATAAAGATGGCATCAAAACTGAATGCAAGGAGAAGAAATAAGGGATTTCTCCGGAAAAAATCAAACAGATTATAAAGGTAAAATAGCAGGAGAATCAGGGAAATGAAAGATACAAGCAGAAAGGTAAAAACAATCAGGTTGGTTTTTAATGAGTTGTTGTGTATATTTTCATAATTAAGAGAAAACAGGAAATCCCCACTATTCGCGGATATATTTACAGATCCGGGAATAGTATCGAGTTCAACATTAGCTTTAAGGTTAAAATCTTTTTGAAAATCATTAACCAAATAATCATTTTGATAAGGGAAATCATTTTTAATCAGGATCAGGCCGATGGCTTTAAGATTTTGCTTTTCCTTAATAATGACCCTGAACCAGCCATTGGCATAATGCATAAACGGGCCTGAAACTAATTCTTTATTAAAAATATTTCCGGCAGGGACATTATTATCTGACCAATAAACCAGTGAGTCATTCCGGTATAAAAAGATTGCCAGCCCCTCTTTCTGCCATAAATCAGCCGGGAGATCCCGGTAAATGGACTGAAAAGGACGCAAAGCATCCTTCTCTTTCAGTACATCTTCAAGCAACGTCTGGAGTCTTTGCTCTTTTAACCGGAGAACTTGTTCAAAGTTTATCTGCCTGTTAATTACCTGGTCATTTTCTCGTGTAAAAAAGTATTGAATAACCAGCGCTGCGACCAGGAATGTTATAAAAAGGAAAGCCAGGCGAAAAATATTTCTTCTTATTTCCGGTTCTTTCTCCATAAATTTTATCATTTACTGGATTTCATGCACTTAAAAACGGCTTAATTAGAGGTTTCCTGGCACGTTTTTTTTAGAAGTCATCCCTTTTTAATCATCTGCGCTTCCGGGTTTGCCAGAAGGCTTAAAATTAAGCATTTTTCGTTTAAGATAATTATCGTGCCAGTAATAGGGGCTCTTTTCTAAAATCGTTTCACGTGGAACCCTTATCTGCCCAGATGGACAATAAGAATGGAAATATCGGCGGGTGAAACTCCGGCAATCCGGGATGCTTGTCCCAAGGTCCTGGGCTTTATCCTGCTGAGTTTTTCACGGGCTTCTAAAGAGAGGGCTGTCAGACGATGGTAATCAAAATCTTCTTTAAGTGTAACCGAATCTAACCGCTCAAGTTTTTGGGCCAGTTCCCCTTCTTTTTCAATATATCCCTCGTATTTAATCAGAATTTCAGCTTCATCCAGAATTTCTTCCCGGTTTGGCTTTATCGCATTCAAATGGTTCCTCAGAGCCGGAAGGTGTTCAGCCAGACCGGCCAGGCTAATTTGCGGACGTAACAGTAAGCCGGCGATTTTCATCTTTTGAGAAATGGTTGGTGTTTGCGAAGCTTGCAGAAAGCCATTGATCATGTCAGGGTCAGCGCTGATTTTTCTCAAATAGCAGACAATTTCTTCAATTTTATCTCTTTTTTCTATCACGTTATTCAACCGCTCATCTGATGCCAATCCGATCCTATGAGCCATTGGGGTCAGCCGTTGGTCGGCATTGCTCTGACGGAGTAAAATCCGGTATTCAGCCCTTGAAGTGAACATGCGGTAAGGTTCATCAACACCTTTGGTGATCAGGTCGTCGATAAGGACGCCGATATACGCATCGGATCTTTTCAGTATAAACTCCTGCTCACCTCTAACTTTAAGATGGGCGTTAATCCCTGCCATAATTCCCTGCGCGGCAGCTTCCTCGTAGCCTGTAGTGCCATTTATCTGTCCGGCAAAATAAAGGTTTTGAACTAATTTGGTTTCCAGCGTATATTTAAGCTGCACCGGTGGAAAATAATCATATTCGATGGCATAACCGGGTCTGAAGATACGGGCATTTTCAAATCCTTTTATTTTTCTGAGTGCTTTGAATTGAATATGATCAGGTAAGGAAGAGGAAAAACCATTGATGTAATATTCGACGGTATGCCATCCTTCCGGTTCCACAAAAAGCTGGTGGCTATCTTTTCCGGCAAACCGGTCAATTTTATCTTCAATCGAAGGACAATAACGCGGGCCGATCCCTTCGATTTTTCCCGTGAACATGGGTGATTCGTCAAAACCGGTCCTGAGAATATCATGCACTTCCCGGCTGGTATAAGCCATGTAGCAACTGCGTTGTGCCTTTAGTGGAGGGGTATCGGTAAATGAGAATTTCCCCGGGTTTTCGTCCCCTTTTTGTTCTTCCAGCTCGCTAAAATCAATCGATCTTCCATCAACTCTCACAGGAGTTCCGGTTTTCATCCGGTCCGATTCAAATCCCAGTTTAATGAGACACTCAGTCAATCCTTTCGCAGCTTTCTCCCCGATCCTGCCTCCGCCAAATTGCTTTAACCCGATATGAATAACCCCGTTCAGAAAAGTCCCATTCGTTAATACTACAGATTTTCCTGGTATTTCATGACCCATTGAAGTCATAACTCCTTTTACACTTCCATTTCTCACGATGACTCCAGTGACCATATCCTGCCAGAAATCGAGATTAGGCGTATTTTCAAGCATTTTCCGCCATTCCGATGAAAAAAACATACGATCACTCTGTGCTCTTGGGCTCCACATGGCAGGGCCCTTTGATTTGTTCAGCATCCGGAACTGGATCATAGTCCGGTCGGTAACGATGCCGGAATATCCCCCCAAAGCATCAATTTCCCTAACGATCTGGCCTTTAGCAATTCCACCCATGGCTGGATTGCATGACATTTGGGCCATGTTAGTCATGTTCATGGTAACCAATAAAACAGAAGATCCCAGGTTGGCTGCTGCGGCAGCGGCTTCGCATCCGGCATGACCAGCACCTACGACGATGATATCGTATTCTTTAAACATCAATCCTAATTAATGGAAAAATCAGTTTCCGTTCCACGTGGAACATTTCATGACCACATCGTCAAAGATAGGTAATATTCTTCTTTGGCCCTCATCTGCTCCCTCTCGGATCGTGTCTTATCTTTGTAACCCATCAAATGCAGCACCCCGTGGATCATTAATCTTTTAATCTCATTATTCAATGAATCCCTGAATTTCTTTGCATTCTCTCTGGCCCGGTCAACACTGATATAAATATCACCGGTTAATAATCCGGCGCTCTCAGATAGGTCAAAAGTTATGATATCAGTCAACGTAAAATGCCTGAGGTATTCCTTATTAAGCTGAACTAAAATATCATCATTTGTCAATATATAATTCAGCGTTCCTACGTTATAATCCTCATTATCAGCAGATTTAATTATCCAGGACCGGATCTTACGCTTTTGCTTCAAGGTATAGCTTACCTCTTCAAGAAAAAAAAATATTTTTGGTTCCCCGGCCATTTACTAGTAAGGGTTCAACTGTTCAACCGCTGATATACACGGAAAAAGTCCTGCATAAAGACCACTCTTCTCTCAAAAATATTCTCATCAATTCCATAAATCCGGAAAAGCATTTCAATGAGACGGCCCTTATCCTTGAACTTCACTTCGTCGGCTAAAGCCTGGATCAAATGCAGGCCATTTTTATCTGAACCGAACTCGACTCCGGAATTCCCTCTATTCGCATATGCCTTATAGTCAAACCCTTCACCCTCGTCAAAAACTTTTATCCAAAGGCCATCCTTGGTATTTTCCAGCATAATACGGACAAACTTCTTCCTGTCTTGCCCGTTTCCATGAAAAATCGCATTTTTAACAGCTTCCGAAACACCCATAAGAATGTTCCCGAAATAATTGCCATATAAAAGGAATTCTTCACTGATCTCTTCAACAAACTGTTCTACCTGGAACATTTCATCAAGAGATGATTCAATTTTAATCTCTTTATGCTTTTTCATCTATTAACGTAACTCAAAATAATAGAAGTATTGATTAACTTTTTGCTTATAAAATGGCCGCAGATTGGGCGGCATTGTTCTTAGCAATTCAATTTCATTTTCCTGTAATTTGTTATACTCTTTAAAATCCTCAGGGTTTCTATTGTTAATATCTTTCCCTTCCTTTGATTCCCTTTTCTCTTCCTGCTCGCGGATCAGTTCCGCTTTTTCATGCTTTAATAAACGGGTTTCTATATCTTTTAACCGATCTATGGTTTGCTGCGTTATGATTTTATTTACAAGTTCTGTTTCGGTTTTTTCCATTTGTTCCATCATTTCCTGCATTTCTTTGCTGTTGCCCATTCCCTGTTCTTTCATCTGGCCCTGGTATTGCTCCATCATTCTTCTGATAGCTTCCTGCTGAGCTGCCATCCGCGCGAAACCTTCACTATCCGCTGAATTACGGCTTTCATTCGATTTAGACGGGTTATTGCCATTTTGCTTCATTTGCTGGATCTGCTGGTTTAGTTTCTGTTGCATCTCCCGCATGCTTTTCATCGATGAAGAACCCTTTCCCGGCTTAGGGCTGCCCTTTTTGCACTGCCCTGAACATTGCATCTGCATGGCTTTCATCATCTGTTCCAAAGCTTCAGATAAAAGAAGTGCCAGATTGTTAACAGAAGTCATAACAAATTGCTGGTTTTCCCCGGCAGGACCTTTTCTTCTTTCCGTCAATTCTCCCAAGGCCTTTCCGACATGGAGGTTTATATCCTGTATCTCCCTTGTAACAAAGGGCTCAATCATTTGCTGCCTCTTGCTCAGGGCCCATAATGAATCTTCAACCATCACCAGGTCATCCTTTATCCTGTTCTGGGCTTCAATGACAGACGGGAACTGGGGGTCCATGGTAGATATTTCGGAAGTCCTGCCTATCAGTTCTTCCTGGTCGAACGACAATTGGATCAGGTTTTCCAGGATTTCACGCAAAGCTTCTATGCTCTCCCCCAATTCTTCTGAATACATATCGCTTTGCATTTGCTCCATCTGGTCGGCCATTGATTTCATGCTTTGCGAGGCACTCCGCTGGGCAGGGGAGGCTTTTGATGGCTTTCCCATTTTGAGCATTTCCGATCCTTCCTGCATTTGTTGATGGATCTCCTCTTCAGCCTGATCGGTATTTTCAAGCGGATTCGGTTCCTGCAACTCCTTGTTTTTTTTCTCGAGCACATTCAGGTCTTCACGGAGTTGATTAAATTCTTCGTTCAGCTTATCCTGCTCCTTTTTTAATTGCTCCGCATCAGCATTCTTCTGTTCACTTTTGGCTCCCTGTTCCTCTTGCTTTTTGGCCAGATCTTTCAGTTTGTCGATGGATTCCTGAAGTTTCTTTTCGAATTCAAGTTGTTTAAACAATTCAAGGTTTCTGTCCAATTGCTTTTCAAGATCTTTATTATCAGTTTTTAATTTCTCCAGCATTTCATTAACCTTGTCTTTATCGACATTTTCCATCAGTTTTTGCAATTCCTCGAACATCTTCTTCATTTCATCAGTCATGACCTCGTCAAATAATTCCTCAAGTCTTTGCTGTTTTCGGATCAATTCTTCATCAGTTTGCTTATATTGCTGCTCCTGAATGGATTTTACCTGGTTTTCTTTCTGGATCTTTTCCACTTTTTCCTGCAGTTGTTTTTGCTCATCCAATAAGTCCTGGATCTGCTGTTTCTCCTGCCATCCGATGTTTTCCTTATCAATCAGTTTACGGCTAAGTTCTTCCGCCTTTTTCTGCAGGTCTTTGGCTTCCTGTATGCTACTTTCCAGATCTTCCGTGATTTTCTGGCTATCCTCTTCCGTTTTTTTATCGATCTCGTCCATAGTGGGTGCCCTGAAAATCATCGGCTGGGAACGAGTGACCTTACTCCCGTTGATACCATCATTATCCCATATTTCAAAATGATATACGATTTGTGTACCCGGTTCAATATTAATGGAATCAAGATCGAAAAAATGAAAAAACTGCTGCTGGTTGCTTAGCTTACTCACCGGCAGTTCAACGATGAATTCATTTTCCGGTTCAGCGCCTGTTTTACCTTCCTGATCAAACTGGTAGTTGAAGGTCAACCTGCTGAACCCATAATCATCCTTAATCAATCCTGTGAAATAAATCTTCTTGTCAAAGATAGAGTCCCTGACCTGGTCAATGTTTATCGTCGGGTAATTATCCGGTATGATACTTACTGTATAAGTCAGCGAGTCAGAATTCCGAAGAAATTCATTAGCCGAAACAACTGCATAAATATTACTTTTTAAAGCACGGCCGGTAAATATAAAAGTGTTAGTGGACTCATTATCAAGTTTTTGATATTCTTCTCCCCATCGAAAGAAAATGTTCCGTGTATCCCTGGTAAAGAATTTCCATCTGATCATTGTTCCCAGCGGCACAATCATGTCACCAGTATTTTCAATCGTTTCATCAACTTTTCCGGTATAGGAGGGATAATCCAGTGCTACTTCAAAACTGAGAACGATGGGTTTGGGGAACACCAAAAGTTCAAACTGGCCGGATTTAAAAAGGTCGTTTAACACGTAAAACCGCTTTGTTTCCTGAACATTCCTGAATTTATACTGAAACATCACCGGGCTTTTCTTTTCCATCCTGTATTGAATACCGTTCATTTCAAGAAAGAGGTCTGCGGGCAATTCAGTGCCTTCAACTTTTATTTCGAATAAAAAGTCTTCCTGCTGAAAGGTTTCCAGTTTTTCATTCAGCACGGTAATCGTGAAAGGGGCCGGAGGTATATATACTGTCTGATATTTCACAATCCTTTCAGAAGGTTCAGTAATAACCCGCGGGGAAATTATAAGGATCAGGATGATAATAATAACCGGAGGAAGTGCATAGCGAAGATACCTTAGGTTCTGCTTTATATCGATGGCGAGGACAAATGGCACCGGGCGCAATTTATTGATTTTCTGGTCGATGCTGGCACGGATCAGGTCGCCGGAAATTTCCGGATTCTGATCCTGAAGCATTTTCAGTTGCAGTGTGTTCAGCAGTTTGTCGTTGATCTCGGGAAAGTGAGTTCCGATAATTCCCGCTGCCTCTTCATGGCTGATAATTTTCCCCAGCTTCAAAAGGTTAAAGGCCGGGATCAGGATCAATTGCCACAATATCAATACGTTGAGGCTAATATAAGAATAGAAGATTACTGTCCTGGTAACCGTGTTAAAGCGTCCGAAGTATTCAGAAAGTATGATGACCAGGAAGAAAATTGTCAGCAAAGCAATGAAAAAAATACCACCCCTGACCAACCGGTTTTTATAATATTTCCGGATGAACTCGTCAAGCTTGCCGATCAGTATCGAGTAATTATCTGTTGTCATGCTTTTTCAAAAGCCCAGGGAGTCACCTCTTGTAACGAAATAGAACAAATAATTATTATCTTTGTTCTCCTTTACAAAGTTAGTGATTGTTTTCCGCCGTCTTCCCGGCATTGGAAATTATTTTACATCATGAAAAAACTCCTGCTTTCTGTTGCGCTGATCTTTTCTTTCATGCTGACCAAAGGGCAATACAACGTTCCGGAAGCATTTGATGAAGATTATTGTCATTATATCAAATCCTGTGAAAACCAGCTTAAATATTACGCTGCACCACTGATCAGCAATGCTTTGCTTGAAAAATATGATGTAACCTTTTATTTCCTGGACCTGAACGTTGAAAACAACACGGTTGCCGTGAGCGGCAATGTGACTATCAAAGCAAAACCGACCATTGCAGCGCTTGACACGTTTGCTTTTGAACTGATCTCCGCGATGACTATCGATTCGGTTTTTGTCGACGGAATACAGCGGACATTCCAGCATACCAATGACCTGGCGATAGTGCCATTGTCGTCACCAATTCCGCAGGGGACAATATTTTCTGTGAAGGTATATTACCAGGGGACTCCATCTACCGGGGGATTTTTTTCCGGTGTTTCGACCGACTATTCCACCCAATACCAGAAAAATGTGACCTGGACCCTGGCTGAGCCATACGCGGCAAAAGACTGGTGGCCGACCAAGCAGGATCTCCGGGATAAAGCTGATTCCGTATGGGTTTTCCTGACGACAAGCCCCGAAAACAAGGCCGGATCGGAGGGCTTGCTGACGGGAATAACGACCATGCCCAACGGGAAAGTCCGCTATGAATGGAAAAGCTATTACCCGATCGATTATTACCTGATTTCATTTGCTGTGGCAGATTACCAGGATTACAGCCTGTATGCTTTCCCGGAAGGTACTTCGGATTCCGTGCTCATACAGAATTATATCTACGATCATCCCAACTGCCTGCCTGACAACAAGGGTGCAATTGACCAGACGGCTGCTTTCATCGAATTATTTTCCGATTTGTTCGGGCTTTATCCTTTTATTGATGAAAAATACGGGCATTGCCTGACCAAGTTCGGCGGCGGTATGGAACACCAGACAATGACGACTATTGGCGGCTTTAGTTTTGGCATAGTCGCTCATGAGCTTGGACACATGTGGTTTGGGGATAAAGTAACCTGTGCCACCTGGAGTGATATCTGGATCAACGAAGGATTTGCCACCTATACCGATTACCTGGCCCATTCGTTTTTAAGCACCCCATATTATGATTCCCTGTGGTTAAAGATCCACCACGACCAGGTTAAGGTACAACCCGGAGGAAGTGTTTATGTTCCGCCTGAAGAACTCGGTGATATCTGGCGTATATTCGACGGACGGTTATCCTACAGCAAGGGTGCCTTACTGTTGCATATGATACGATTTGAACTTCAGGACGATGATATGTTTTTTAATGTTCTTAAGACTTATGTCGAAGAATATGGAGATTCCGTGGCAACCGGAGACAATTTCAGGGACTGGTTAGAATCCGTTTCGGGTAAAAATTTTACGGATTTCTTCAATCAATGGTACTATGGAGAAGGTTACCCGGTTTATGATATCGTTTGGCACCAGGGTGGAAACAAACTGGATATTATTTCCACCCAAACCACTTCCACCAGCATAACGCCATTGTTTAAGATGCTTGTTCCCTATCACCTGAATTTTACTGACGGAACAGATTCAACTCTTTTACTTTACCAGGATGCTAACCTTAATTCCTACACTATTCCGATCTCAAAGACTATTGATAATATTGTATTGGATCCCAGACAATGGATCCTTCACAAGCTCAACAGCCTTTCATTAGGGTTGGAAGAAACGGAAAGCCCGTTACACTTCACCCTGGGGCCGAATCCTGCGAAGGATTATCTCCGTATTTTCTTCTCACGCCCGTCTGATAAATCATTTACCCTCTTTATTTCCGATCTGACCGGAAGGCAAGTCTTCAGGCAAACCATGGAAAATGCTGATCGTTTCATCGATATAAGCAAGTTTTCGCCTGGTATATACCTGGTTTCCCTGTCGGATGGGACTGATGTGCTTAATAAGAAACTTATTGTTGAATAAATAATGCCTAATATCCCAACCCAAGTCCGCGTCCGCTTTGCCCCCAGTCCAACGGGACCATTGCATATCGGAGGAGTCAGGACGGCTTTGTATAATTATTTGTTTGCCCGCCATTCCGGCGGAAAAATGATCCTCCGGATCGAGGATACGGACCAGAATCGATATGTCCCGGGTGCGGAAGATTACATCATTGATTCGTTGAACTGGGCCGGGATCCTGTTTGATGAAGGTGTTCATGTTGGCGGGCCTTTTGCGCCATACCGCCAGTCGGACCGGAAAGATATCTACCGCAAATATGCCGATGAGCTGATCAGAAACGGGCATGCATATTATTGTTTCGATGCTGCAGAAGAGCTTGACGCGAGGCGTAAAGAGGCTGAAAAGGAAAAGCATGTCTTTACGTATGATGCTTCAGTGAGGATGGGGATGAAGAATTCCCTTGCCCTTTCTCCTGAAGAAACACAGCGGCGTTTGCAGTCAGGAAAGCCGTATGTAATCCGTTTTCTTATCCCGGAAAACGAGACAATGGTATTTCATGACCTGATACGCGGCGAAATGACTGTAAATACCCCTACACTGGACGACAAGGTGCTGTTCAAGTCTGATGGAATGCCCACTTATCACCTGGCCAATATCGTCGATGATCACCTGATGCAGATATCCCATGTGATCAGGGGGGAAGAATGGCTTCCGTCTCTTCCGTTACATATTCTGCTATACCGGAGTTTTAGGTGGCAGCCGCCTTTGTTTGCGCATCTTCCGCTTATCCTGAAACCTGAAGGATCGGGCAAGCTCAGTAAACGAGATGGCGACAGGCTGGGTTTCCCCGTATTCCCGATGGAATGGAAGGATCCATTCACTAAGGAGGTCTCTTCAGGATATCGAGAGTCAGGATATTTTCCTGAAACCTTAGTAAATATGCTGGCCCTGCTGGGATGGAACCCCGGCACCGAAAAGGAAATTTTTTCCCTGGAAGAGCTGACTCATGAGTTTTCGATTGAACGGATCGGCAAATCTGGTTCTCGTTTTGATCCGGGCAAAATAAAATGGTTCAATCACCATTACCTGGTTACCAAACCCACAGAAGAGCTCATAGCCATGTTCCAGGAAATCCTGAAAAACAAAGGCGTTGTGGCTACCGACACATTTGTCGGCCGGGTCGTTGAACTTGTAAAAGACCGGTCCGATTTCGTCAGTAATTTCTGGGACCAGTCGTCTTTCTTTTTCCAGCCACCCCAATCATACGATATGGACATTGTCAGAAAGAAGTGGAAAGATGATACTCCAATGCTTCTGAAAGCTTTTGGTGATCTTCTTCCAACTCTTGACGATTTCCATGCTGAAAACATCAAGGCACTGGCCGAAAAATTTGTGCAGGAAAAGGGTACTGGCTTAGGACAGTTAATGAATCCTCTCAGGCTCTGCCTGGTTGGCGGCAGTTTCGGCCCTGATCTTTCCCTGATCTGTGAAATGCTTGGAAAAGATGAGGTAATATCGAGAATAGCGAAGGCCCTGGATCATATATTGCAACAGCAGGTTTAATACCATCATTCAGGAAATGGGACAAATATCGATCGAAGGCATGGAATTTTTCGCCTACCATGGCTGCTTCAAAGAGGAGCAGATCATTGGCACCCGCTTTATTGTTGATCTTTTCATGGAAACAGACACTCAGGAAGCCGAAGTGACTGATAACCTGGCAAAAACGGTTAATTACCAGGCAGTTTATGGCTTTGTGGCGAAAGAGATGGCTGTTAAGTCGCACCTGCTGGAAAATGTCGCCAGGCGGATACTAAAACGTATAGCCCGGGAATTTCCTCAAATAACTGCCTCCAGGATAAAGATATCAAAGATGAACCCGCCCGTTGGCGGTAAAGTTGAAAAAGTAAGCATAGAATTAAATAGTCATTAAGTTGTCATTTATTGTAATTTTCTCATTGACAACCTTATGACAACCTTATGACTACCTTATGACAATCCATAACGAATTATCAATGTGCCCGCGGTGCGGAAAGCATTTCAGCTGCAGTAAATCCTGTAAGTGCTGGTGCTATGAGGTGTTTTTGCCTTTGGATAAGCTGGTGGAGATTGAAAATCTCTATGACAGCTGCCTTTGTCCTGCCTGCCTGAATGAGTATGCAAAGCAGAAACCCCAGGATGGGAAGTTTTCCAGGAATAGTTTCATCTATACGAAAAAACAAAAACCAACTTAAAAAAGAATACTATAACTTCTTACTAAAGAATTATTTCTTCCCAACTGTTTTCTCCACCTCCTTTGGTTTTACTTCCCGGGGGATCTTTATCTTCTTAGGCCCAAAGGTCAGTTCATCGATCAGGTTTTGTGCACCGGCATATTTATCAATGATGAAAAGCACATAACGGATATCCACACAGATGGTACGCTGAAGTTTAGGTTCATAAGCGATATTACCGCTCATGGCTTCCCAGTTTCCGTCGAAAGCCAGTCCGATAAGTTCACCATTTCCATTGATCACCGGACTTCCGGAATTCCCGCCGGTAATATCATTGTCGGTCAGGAAGCAGGTTACGAGGTCATCCCCGCTTCCATATCTTCCGAAATCCTTTTTAGCATATAATTCCTTCAATTTTGCCGGAACGATGAATTCCTCATTGGTGGGGTCTTCTTTATCCATAACACCGCTTAAATGCGTCACATAGTCAAAATAGACCGCATCAGCGCCTTTATAATCCAGCACTGATCCATAAGTGAAGCGCATCGTGAAGTTGGCATCGGGATAAAAGGTCTTATCCGGCATCATTTCCCGAAGACCGGCCATGAAGAGCCTTTCGTTCTTTCCGATTTCCTGGTTAGCGACCCTGTATTCACCTGACATGGTCATCATCGCTCCCATTAATTCTCCGCCAAGCTTATAAGCCGGATCTTTCGCAATAGCTTTGAAGCTGGGTTTATCCAGAAATGCATTGGTTTTCTCTAATGAGCTGAAGATTGACTTTTCGAATAAATCAGCAGCCATAGCCTGAAAATCACCTTTGTACTTCGCCACCATATCTTTGAAGCCATTGGGCTGCTTGTCGGCTGGCATCTCCTTTGAATAAATTTCCATCAATCGTGCGAAGACTTTTTGATCAGTCGGGGCATTGTAATCTTTGAATTGTTCTTTGGCCGATTCTCTCAGCTCATTGACAGTTTCATCAATAGCGCCGGTTTTATCCTTGCTTTCCAGCAGACCGGCCAGTTGTGTGAATGTTTGGGCAAAACCGAGAATCTCCGGTGAATTGGCACCAAGGGCAGCCAGGATAAATGGTTCGAATTTGGAACCGATTTGCCCGTATCCTGATTCTAAGTTTTTTAAGACGTTCTCATATTTTTCCTGGCGTGCCTTATCCTGGGCGATCCATTGCGTGAACTTCGCTTCTATCTCTTCTTTCTGTCCTTTCACATTCAGTTTTTTCAAACCTTTTAATTCTCCGAGGTAGTATTTCCAGCCATTAGCCGTGGAAGCATATTTGGAGGCATATTTGATCCCGACTTCCCGGTCGGCATCCATATCTTCTTTCCAGATTGACAGTTGTTCACCAAGTAACCTGACAATATTTGGATCAAAATATTTAATCTGGAAATCAACACCATAGGAGCAAAGGTAACGGTCGGTGCTTCCCGGATAACCCCAGATCATAGCAAAGTCGCCTTTTTCCACGCCTGCAATGCTGACAGGTAGGTGGTGCTTTGGTTTGAAGGGTACGTTATCTTTGGAATAAGCGGCCGGGCTGCCATCAGGAGCGGTATAGACCCTGAAAATGCTGAAGTCGCCAGTATGCCGGGGCCACATCCAGTTGTCGGTATCGCCTCCGAATTTGCCTATAGATGATGGCGGGGCGCCGACAAGGCGAATATCGGTGTAAACCTCATAAACGAACAGGTAATACTCATTCCCGTTGAAAAAGCTTGTCACATTCACAAAGTATTTCTTGCCGGGATCGGCATTTTTCTTCAACCTGGTGGTGATTTCCCTGACCTTGGCCGACCTGCCGGAGGCTGACATGGTATCGGAAAGAAAGGGTATGATTGAATCGGTCACATCTTCCATTCGTATAAAGAATGTAGCGCTGAGGTCCTCGTTCGGAAGCTCTTCTTCCTTGCTCATAGCCCAAAAACCGTCTGTAAGGTAATCGTGCTCTATAGAGCTGTGTTTCTGAATCACATCAAATCCGCAATGGTGGTTCGTGAAAAGCAGTCCCTGGTCAGAAACTACTTCCGCGGTGCAGAAAAAACCGCCGGGCTGGTTGCCATTCCCCAGGCCAACGATGGCGTCTTTCATGCTGGAGTTATTGATACTGTATATTTCTTCAGCGGTGAGATGGAGTCCCATTTTCTGCATATCCACATAATTCAGCCTTTCCACGAAGATGGGCAACCACATACCTTCATCTGCCCTAAGCGAAGATCCGAAGAACAGGATAAATAGTGCAACAAGTAGATTTAAACATTTCATTGTCAGATTGTTAAATTGCTAAATAATTATATTGTCCGATTGTTCGATAGCTCGATTGCTGGTACTTTGAACTTTGCACTTTGAACTTTGCACTCTTAAAGGCCAAGTACTTTTTTCCCTTTTTCAAACACCACATCAACCGGGATATTAGCCGCATTGATACGTTCAAGGTCAGCCTGGAGGTCCGGTTTGACGACACCTTCGGTTTCCACCCACTGTTTGGCTGCTGCATAATCGCCATCACCCTGGATATAGACAATCTTTTGTACCAGCTTTTCCATGGCGGCTTTTGTCTTCTCAAAATCAACCGTAAAAGTTCCATTGGTATTACGGGTGAAAGCGCCCTCTTCCCGGAAGAAGTTAAAGCGCATCATGTTTGATTTGCCGTGAGCACTGGCTGCGCCGAATCGTACAGAACGGAAAGTGCCCGCAAAGAAAGTCACGTAGTTGTCCATCACCTGCCCTTCGGTCAGTTCTCCCATTTCATAGAGTTTGGTAACGAGATACAGTCCCATGATATCGGCTTTACCTTCTTCGATGGAAGAATACATTTCTTTAAGGGCAGTCCTGGCAGGTCCTTTACCGTTGATAGTATTCTTAACACCCATGGCGTGGGCCACTTCGTGGAACATGGTATTTTCGAAGAAAGCGTTGAAGGTAACATTATTGCGCTGGGATGGGTCGATAAGCAGATCTGCGATGGGGATCATGATCTTATCAAACTTCGCCTGCATGGCATTTTTAAGCTGTAGTTTGCGGGAACCTTTCTTCAGTTGAACTTCCTCGTCGTTTGGCAGGTTAATGGCGATAGTTTTGCTCCCGGCGTTGCAGTCGCCTGCATAGTAAACCACATCATAGGCATTCAGGTCGGCATCGGCTCCGGGGATTTCTGTCTTATACTCATCCTTCACCGGCAGTCCGCGTTGCAGGTTGGGAAGCATGGCTGCATATTTCACAAGGCGTGCACTCCAGACCGGGTCCTTGATCAGGATATAGCTTTCGAAAGCGGCTTTGTAACCAAACAGGGCATCTTCATAATTCTCGATAGGACCGACAACGAAATCGATATCAGATGACCGCATTTCCATCCACGCAAAATCGCTGGCCTGGTATTGGCTTGTGAGTAAGGCGTCAGCGCGAAGTTCAAGGTATTTTTTCAGTCCGGCATCTTCCGCCAGGGAAGCAGCCTGTTTTATCAATACAGCAGCCTTTTTCAACTGTGTTTCAAAAGCCTGGTGGTACCAGATACTGCGGAGGGTGCCGTCTTCATTACGGCGGATGATAGTATAGAGGCTTTTCTTATTTGGATCATTGAAAGCTTCGAATTCCTCTTTGGTCATATCCACCGGGTAAAAATTGGCTCCTTCAGGTTTTGGTCCTATTTCAACGATGAATGACTTGTTTCCATCGAGACGGTCCCATGGGCCGTAGTTGACCAGTGCAAATTTGCGGGCAGTTTCATCCTGTATCCTCGCGAGGAAGGCGTCTTTCGGGCCCATGGCCTGCTGCCAGAACAGGCCGTCCATGATATCGGCGACATCAAACAGGATGGAAAGGATCTGTTTTTCCTTTGCAGACAGATGGCTGATATCGGAGGTCAGGGTAAAAGGGGCGAAAGTGCCGAGGCGCTGGGCCACGTGTTCGGGTGATGCAGGTGTCAGGGGTTGTTGCCCCGGAACAGATCC
This sequence comes from Bacteroidales bacterium, assembly GCA_023229505.1. Taxonomy (NCBI): domain Bacteria; kingdom Pseudomonadati; phylum Bacteroidota; class Bacteroidia; order Bacteroidales; species Bacteroidales bacterium. The sequence continues at coordinate 79,853 of JALNZD010000010.1, forward strand.
TGAATACTCATTTTCCATCTGGGATTCAGTTTTTGCAGCTTGCTGGCAGGAAATAGTAAAAACTACCACCATGGCCAATAGGATTGAAGATAAAAATTTGTAAAGCATGGTATTGATTATTAGGATTTTTTAAGCAGCGAAGTTACTTTAAATCTGCTTAAAGTATCACTTTATCAGCGATTTTTAGGCTTATTTATCCATCATTTTAACGATCCGCCCGGTTTCTTGATCTTATCTTCCATCGACAGCCCCGATTTCACTTCGACGTTGATTCCATCGGAGAGGCCGGTTTTTATATATCTCTTTTCAAATTGTTGTGGCGCAACTTCAACCTCCACGTATGAGGAATCGCCTTCAAACTGGAGGATACTTTCAGGAATAGCCATCACGCTGTCGGTCCGGTCGAGGACAACTTTTGCATTAGCGCTGTAACCGGCGCGGATGAACTGGTCTTGTTTCAGTTCCACGTTGGCTTTGATCTCAAACTGGATAGCTCCGTTTTCTTCTATCCCTTTTGGTGATATATGTTCCAAAACCGCGCTGAAGGAAGCATCATCAATGGCCCCTACGGTCAGGATCAGCGGCATGCCTTCCCGGATCTTTCCGACTTCGGTTTCATCGATCTTTCCTTCGAAGATCATATCGCCCATATCGGCCACGGAAGCGATGGTTGTACCATCATTAAATGTATTGCTTTCGATGACGGAAAACCCAACTTCAACCGGAACATCCAGAACCATGCCTTCAGCGGTCGACTTGACTATTGTATTGGTTACCTGGCCGCCTTTTTTAGTCTGGCCTTCTTTGATCAGTTCCAGGTTGTTTTCGGCCGCTTCCACTTCTTCTATGGCATTTTTATAAGCCAGGTCATAAGCTTCGAATTCAGCACGGGCAATGACTCCCTGGTCCAGCAGGTCTTTTTGCCGGTCATAATGTCTCTTCGAATCCTCAAAACTGATTTTGGCCCGGTTAAGGCGGGATTGAGCATTATTCAGATTGACCATATCCGGTATAATCTTGATTTTGGCGATCAGGTCACCTTTTTTGATCATATCACCTGCTTCGACATAAAGTTCCTCCACGATTCCGGAGACCTGCGGCTTGATCATGATCTCTTTCCGGGGAACCACTGATCCGGTAGCCACCGTGCTTTTAATGATCTCTGTTTTCACGGCCTGGGTGGTTTCGTATTCAATGGGTTTGGCCTGCGATTTCTGATAAAGGAAATAAATAGTATAAACGAAAATCGATATCACAACCACTCCTGCCAGTATTTTTAACGCTTTTTTCATAGACTGTATGATATTATTAAGTTATTCATCTCTTAATGCATCGATCGGTTTGATGCTGACCGCACGGCGGGCCGGGATTAAACCGGCAAATATGCCTGAAATGACCAGGATACCTAAGGACAACATCGCCATATTGAAATTAATTTCCGGGTTCCGGAACATTTCTGATTCCGCGCCACTCGATGTGATCAGGTAGTCCACCAGTTCTATCAGGCCTACCCCAATGACTAAGCCGACATAACCTGCCATGGTGGTCAGGAAGACAGATTCCACGATGATCTGGCTTATAATGGCAGAAGGCGGAGCGCCGATAGCCCGTTGTATTCCAATCTCTTTTGTCCGTTCTTTCACCACGATCAGCATTATATTGCTCACCCCGACGACTCCGGCAAAAAGTGTTCCTGATCCTACGATCCAGACCAGAATGGTTATCCCCGCGAACAGGTTATTAAACTTGTTGAATTCCGTCTCCATATTCCAGGAGCCAATAGCGCGGTTATCATCAGGATGAATGTGGTGCCTGGTCTTTAGAAAATCTTTGGTCTTCTGCTCTAATTCTGATGCAGGGACGCCTTTCTTTGCCGTAATAGAATACCATCCCACTATATCGCCGTAATTATAAGTTTGCTGGAGCGTATTAAAGGGCATATAGATCGATTTTTCATCCCTTTCAGCCTGAAACCCGCGTTGTTTGGATTTTACAACTCCAACCACCTTAAAATAAACACCCTGTATCTGCAGGTATTCTCCAATAGGGTTTTCATCTTTTTTAAACATTTCCTGGTAAACCCTGTCACCAATGACGATTATTTTACGCTGTTCGTCAACATCCATTTTATTAATCAGCCGGCCTTGCGCGACTTTCACGGGCATAATTTCGAAGAATTCCGGGGTATCACCATAAATATCGAAAGCCCCGGTCCGCTCACCCCGGATCACATTGCTGCCGCCGCCCCTGAAACCAAATGCCTGTAACCTGGGTGCAACTTTATCAGCTTCGGGAATGTTTTGTTTAATGGCTTCTGTATCAGCATTCCGGAAATTATAAAAGCGGCCCCGCTGGAATCCTTTATAAGGCATGCTTGTGCGTTGGGTCCACATAAAAAAGCTGTTGGTCGCCATATTTCCAAAACCTTCCAGTGCACTGTTCCGTAAGCCATTACCAGAGCCCATCATAACAACAAGGAGGAAAATCCCCCAGAAAACGCCAAACGCGGTAAAGAAGGTTCTAAGTTTGTTCTTTTTCAGAACAATCACGATCTCCTGCCATTTGTCGTAATCAAGGATACTCATATTCAATTTTTCATATTTTCTTTAAAAAAGGCAGGGGGGTTTTATTAGCATCCCTCAGTGTCCCCCTGCCCGAGCAAGCATTAACCATTTTGCTGCCATGAGAAAACTACAACCCTTTGGATTGTATAATGTTCATTCATATCTCAGTGCTTCTATCGGTTGAATACGGGCGGCTTTCCGTGCCGGTACAAAACCTGCCAGCATGCCTGAAACAACCATAACCACGGTTGCTCCCAGTGCAACGCTGATATTCACTTCCGGGTTTTTAAAGAAAGTATCTGAACTTTCAAAAACGGGCGATATCAGTTCCAACAAACCCACCCCCATGACCAGCCCGATGTAACCGGCAAAAGAAGTTATCAGCACCGACTCAAGGAGTATAAGGCTTATGATGGACCAGGGCGTCGCGCCCAGGGCCTTTCGAATACCAATCTCCTGCGTTCTTTCTTTTACCACGATCATCATGATATTGCTGACACCGACAACCCCGGCAATAATTGTCCCGATGCCGATGATCCATATAAAAAGCCTGATTGAGGCGAAAAGGTTGAGGAACTGTTTGAACTGTTCGAGGTTATTCCACACACCTACTGCCCGTTGGTCAGTGGGATCAAACTTATGGGATTGGGCAATGGTCTGACGTATCTTTTCAGCCATAGCCTGGCTTTCCTCCACATCAATATCTTTGGTTACAATGCTCAGGTTAGCTATCTTGTTGCCATAATTAAAGATCCGCTGCGCCGTGGAAAGCGGCACGTAAACCCGCTGCATATCCCTGTCGCCTCCGACATCGCTAAATACTCCAGTCACTTTGAACGGTATGCCGCTGACATGGATAAATTTTCCCATCGGATCTTCTCCTTTAAATAGGGCATCCCTTACAATGATGCTGATGATCACAACCTTTCTGAAATCCTTAATATCATCATCATTAATAAACCTGCCGGATAAAACATCCAGGGTTTCGTAATAACCATAACCCGGATGGCAGGCAATAATATCAAAGTTGCCGTATTCTTTTTTATATGAAATGGTATTGTTCTGCCAGACATTTATCCTTCCGGAGATTTTGTCGATGTGGGGAATTTCCTTTTTCACGAGGTCATGATCCTCATTGGTGAACTGGATGGTTCGGCCAGCTTTAAGCCCTTTGTAAGCCACGCTGGTCTGGCCGGGGTTTATCCAGAGCGTATTGGTGGCATCACCTTCAAATTCTTTCCTGACGCCATTTTCCAGGCCATTACCCGACCCAAGCAGGATGATGAGCATAAAGATCCCCCAGGCAACGCTGAACCCTGTCAGGAACGTGCGCAGTTTGTTTTTCTTCATAGTTTCGAAGATCTCCTGCCATTTATCCCAGTCGAAAATGCCCATGGTGTGCTTGAACTTTTTAATCAGTTGGTTGAAAATAATGATGCTTATTTTTTCCGTTCACCTCTGTCCGCTCGATCAGGCCGTCTTTAAGATGGATGATCCTGTCGGTCGAATGGGCTATATCGTATTCGTGGGTTACGATCAGAATTGTGATCCCGGTCTGGTTGATTTCCTTTAGCAATTCCATCATTTCCATGGAAGTTTTTGAATCAAGCGCTCCCGTTGGCTCGTCGGCCAAAATGATACGGGGATTTGATACCAGAGCCCTGGCTATGGCTATACGTTGTTTCTGGCCACCCGACAATTCGTTAGGTAAATGATGCCACCATTCGGTCAGGTCCATTTTTTCAAGCATATCCATGGCGATCTTGTTACGTTTCTTCCGTCCGATACCTTTGTAATACAGCGGCAGAGCAACATTTTCCATAGCATTTTTAAAGGAGATCAGGTTGAACGACTGGAAGACAAAGCCAATCATTTCATTCCGGAGCTGTGCTGCTTTCTTTTCTGAAAGATCTTTAATGGGCAATCCATCGAGAATGTATTCGCCTTCATCATGATTATCAAGTATGCCGATTACATTAAGCAAGGTAGATTTTCCCGATCCTGAAGAACCCATGATAGAAACGAGTTCGCCTTTTTTTATATCCAGGTCAATCCCTTTCAGGACATGCAAGGGATTCTTACCAATCCCGTAAGACTTATTGATATTTTTCAACCTGATGATAAGGTCTTCCATTATAACAAATTATTTCAGGGTTATAGGATTACCCATATAAAAATCAAGAATGGTTGTTGTGTAAATAAAGCGGTATTTTGCCTGCAACATGTCTGATTCGGCGCGGGTCAGTTCTTTCTTGGTTTCGTTATATTGAACCGATGTAACGAGCCCGACGCCCAACTTTTGTTCTGAATACTTAAATGCTTCCTTCTGGGCTTGCAGTTTCTTTTCTGAAGCATTAAAGTTCTTTAAGGCTGCTACCGCATCGGCATAAGCCCTCTGGATTTTCTCATTCAGGTTGAGTTTTGTTTGTTGAAGTGTCAGATCTGCTTCTTCCTTCAGGATCTTAGCCTGGCTGATGGCCGTCCTGGCTTGCCAGCCATTGAAGATCGGGATCTGAAGAGAGAAGGAGAGACTTTTATTCTGATTATCATTAAGTTGATCTCCAAAAGGGATCACTGTACCCCCGGTATAACGAGTACCCAATAGTGTAACAGGTTCCAGCGTGTTTTGCGTATATCCTGCATTTTCATAAAGTACGCCAATGCTATCATAGCCTCCTTTAGAAGCACCGGAATACCCTGTTGCCCAGGAACCACTGAAGTTCAGGGTAGGACTGAGGTAACCCCGGGCAAAGGAGATTCCTTTTTCGGCGCTTTGAACGCGGTATTCTGCGCTTTTAATCTCCGGGCGGTTGCCAAGAGCCACCTGATAAATACTCTGTGCGTTGAGGGTAACCTGAGGTGCTTCGATGGGTTTAAGTTCCGGTGATTCTATGCGGAATCCCGCAGTAACAGGAAGATCAATCAATTGTTGCAGGGTGAGATAAGAAATAGCCAGCTTGTTTTCAGCCTCAATAAGGGCTAATTCTTCTGTAGCAGCCTGGGCTTCAATGTTAAGCAGATCCCCGCGGGCCAATGTACCGGCCTGGACCATTTTTTCCATCCGGTTCACCTGTTGTTTGGTCACAGCAAGCTGTTCTCCGGCTACTGCGTAAATTTCCTTATTATACAGGATGTCAAGGTAATAACCAGCTACGGCGATGGAAATATCATCCATAAGTAAATCGAGGTCGTACTGTGTAGCAAGCCAGTCAAGCTTGCTCTGGTTCATCGTATTGATCTGTTGTAATCCCTGGAACAGGTTAAATTGGGTCCCCAGATAAAAGTTATTGGACTGGACCCTTGTTGTGGCAAACTGGTTCGTATACCGGTCGACGGTATTTCCCCAGTTATAGCCATGGGTAGCACCTGCATTGAGGCTGGGAAGCATTCCCAGTTTGCTTTGGAGCAGCAGGTCTTTTTGGTTCCCGACATTCAGCACTTGTTTCTTTATGTCGATGTTGTTGTCGAGCGCATAGGTGATACATTCTTCCAGTGTCCATTCTTTTTCCTGGGAGGATGCGGCCAGGAATGAGAATAGAATAGTTGTGGTAATCAGCGTTCTTAGTGTTTTGTTTAAGATGTTTTTTTGGTTAATGCTCTTGAGGTTCATGCTTAATCAGATTTAGATCTTTTTTAAAGTAACGCATCTTTGCAGCGAAAAATATGCCATTATCGTATTTTATTAATTTTAAATTATTTATGTTTTAATTTTACGCATTAGGACGAAAATGACGTTCATATTGTTACACTATATGTCCGGTAGTGAACAATAGTTAGTGCAAATATGCAGAAGCAAAAGTATAATAAGCTGTACTAATCAACAAGGGGGCAGGTGGAATTTACAAATGGTAGTATTCTGCATTTATTTAAACTCGTAGGCCATTACCCGGTTATCATTGAAAGTAGGGACCAAAAGCAATTTCATGGACGGGATGAATTCTATGTCTGCTGCATTGATTCCGGCTAAAGAAGTATCAAGAATTTTTTCAATTTTTTTATCCGTTCCGGCGAGAAAAACATTTCCCTGCCAGTCAGAGAATAGGTAACGGCCATCGCCGGTTCCTTCTAATCCATCAATACTGCCTGTGTTGTCAAGCCATACTGTGATTTCTTTATCCTCTATGCCAGCCTGGCTGATATTATTACATCCTATCAGCAATTGCTTTCCCTCAATAAACAGCCCATTCGGGTAAGTAAGGGTTGTATCAAACAGCCAGACTTCGGAGACGTCTTCATATATCCTGTAAATCCTGGTTCCCATCATATCGGAAATGTAAACCGCTCCAATTTGATCAATAGCAATATCGTTAAGAAATCTTGCTTCAGGAAAATCGTAGTACCGCATAATCTTAGCGCTTTTGATATCAATCTCGGCAACCCTGTCGATATCAGTCACAAAAAGTTTGCCTTTATAAATACCCATACCTTTCGGGGCATTGAGGCCGGTCATCCATCTCAGTTCTAAAATTTTTCCATCGGGTGATAACTTCGAGATAAATCCATTCCCGTCCTTATCGTTCGGTTTACCGTTGATATTCGAAACAAATAATTCCATACCTGCCGAGTCGTAGCAAACGGATTCCGGAACCTTCAATTCCGGTGGTGTCTCCCACTTTTTAACCAGTTTATCGCTTTGGAAGATCTTTACATCCTGTGCTATGCCTGAAATATAAAATAGACACAGAATTAATGCGGAAAAGAACATGGGTTTTTTCATGGCTTTTTTTTAATTTCATTTTCCTTTTCTGACATCATTGAATAAAGCCAGAGGAGAAAACATTTTTTTGCGCGACATCCGGAAAAAGCCTTCTTTAGCTGTTTTTACATCTTCAATCGTTATAAATGACTGCGGGTTATGTTCCTGGATAATGCCTAAAACTTCTTTCAGATCTTTCCGTTTAACAATAGTGAAGATCATCTTCAATTTTCCGGTCATCCCTTCAATATCTACCAGTGAAGCCCCAAAGCTTTGTTCTCTGAGGTGATTGATGAGATTGGATGTATCCATTTTCGGCACTACCCTGATCAGCACGGTACCCAGCGACATTTTTTCATCGAGATAGATCCCGAGGTAGTTACCTGTGGCAAACCCGAAACCATAGGCGATGTAGCACAAGAAATTATCCAGGTGCTGCATGATCTGACCAATGGCCAACAACCAGATTATGACCTCGAAGAATCCCAGCAATGGCGCATAGAATTTATATCCCTTTGAAACGAAGATCAGCCGGAGGGTTCCAATACTTACATCAAGGATACGGGCAAAAAAGATCAATAATGGAAGGATTACCCAGGTAAAAAGATTGGAGTCGGTAAGAAAAGTGGTTTCCATGGCAATAATTTAATTTACATTATCTTTGCGATCTTAAGAAAACTTAACACCAATAAGTTACAGTTAGTCACTCAATAAATCAGCATTTATCCCGTTAAGGACAAAATACTTTTCCGGTGCAAATTTACTACAAGAAAAAGAGATGGAAGTGGCTATTATTTGGTGCGGCCGTGCTGATCATCATTATTTCCCTCTGGTATACCAACGTGCTGGTCAAACAGATTGCCGAAGATGAGCGGTTGAGCATCAATATCTGGTCGAATGCCATTCAGCGAAAAGCTAACCTGGTAAATTACACAAAAGCGTTTTTCGACCAGATCAAGGAAGAGGAATACAAAAGGGCCCTGTTGCTGGCAGAAGCTTATCGTAATTTGTTTTTTGAAGAATCATCGCGCACGGTGGAATTTTACCGGCAAATGCTGGAATACAATACCAAGATCCCTATCATCCTCACAGATGCAGAGGACCATATCCTGATTTATAAAAATATCAATGAAAAGGATATGTCCGGGATTACTGTTATGACCGACAGCCTGAAAAGAGAGTTTTCCTCATTTGAACCTATAAAAGTTCCCCTGGTCCAGGATGAATATCAACTCCTATATTTTAAAGAATCAACGATTTTTACCGAGCTCAGGTTTGTCTTAAACGACCTGGTTGAGTCCTTTTTCTCTGAAGTAGTGGGCAGTTCAGCTTCTGTGCCGGTGATGATAACCGACAGCACCGGGAAACTGGTCATTGAATCAGGTAACCTGGATAAAAACAAGCTCAAAGACCAGGAATATGTCAGTCATCTTATCGCCAGCATGTCTTTTGAAAACGATCCGATAGAAATCAGCCTTCCGGATTACGGCAAGAGCTATATTTATTACATGAACTCGTCCCTGATGGAGCAAATCATGTATTATCCCTATATCATGCTGACCGTCATCAGTGTTTTTCTTTTAATCTCCTATTTATTATTCAGTACAGCCAGAAAATCAGAACAAAACCTGGTCTGGATCGGGATGTCAAAAGAAACCGCACATCAGCTGGGAACACCGCTTTCATCGATTATGGCCTGGATGGAATTATTAAAGATGAAAGGGGAAAATATCGAAGAGTTAACGGAGATTGAAAAAGATGTAAAAAGGTTAGAAGATATAACTGAGAGGTTTTCCAAGATTGGTTCACCTTCAAAGCTGGAAGCACAAAACCTTGTCGGCGTACTTTACGAGTCAGTCGCCTACCTTGAGCCACGGATTTCTAAAAAAGTCAGGTTCCATATCAATCTTATTCCTGAAAAAGAAGTAATTGTACCGCTAAATAAACAACTTTTCGAATGGGTGGTGGAAAACATCTGTAAAAACGCCGTTGATGCCATGAGTAATTCAGGAACTATCAATATTAACATTGAAGAGGTCAACCAGCATGTAAACATCGATTTTGAAGATACAGGCAAAGGCATATACAAATCACAATTTAAAACCATTTTCCACCCGGGCTTTACCAGCAAAAAACGTGGCTGGGGCTTAGGGCTTTCATTGTCACGGCGAATCATTGTCAATTATCACAAAGGAAAGATCTTCGTAAAATCATCTGTGATTGATAAGGGAACAGTGATACGGGTGGTACTTAAAAAGTGAGCTTCAGAACGGGAACTCCTCCTTATAATCAATCTTCTCTTCTATTTTCACCTCTTTCGGTTTTTCGGCCACCAGGTGGAGTTGATTTCCCTCAACGTAGATGGATTTCGGATCGGTGGGGCAGGCGTATTCACAAGCCCCGCATCCAACACAGATTTTATTGTTAACCTCGGGAATGGTCAGTTTGTCTTTGTAAGGAACCATGTTAACTGCTTTGGTAGGACAATGTTCCGAACAAGCACCGCAAGCAGTATTCTTTGTATTGACAATACAATTTTCCTTGACAAAATTTGATTTTCCTAATTGAACGAGCTTTTTCTCATCCTTCTGAAGTGGCAGGATCGCGCCGGTCGGGCAGACCTCCCCGCATAAGGTACATTCAAAATTGCAAAAGCTGGTGATATAATCCATCCTCGGCTGAAGGAATCCCGTCAGGCCATAGAGGAAATAAGTTGGCTGCAGTACCTGTGTCGGGCAGGCGGAAACGCATAAGTGGCAGGCGGTGCACAATGAATTGAACCTCGCCTGGCTAAGGGCTCCGGGTGGCGTGACCGGATGCAGCCTGAAAATCGGTACCGGGGCCGGTATGGTCTCCTTCTTCTTTTCATCCTTTGAAAATACGAACCGGGTTGTATCCAAAGAAGCTACCAACAGCACACTTGTTTCCATTAAGAATTTTCTTTTGCCGGGATCATAAGCTGCAATCTTCACTTCATCCTTCTTCCAGAATGGCTGGAACTTCACCCCACCATCCGGACAGGGGGAAAGGCAGTTCATGCAGCCGACGCAGCGGCTGAAATCGACACTCTGTTCCTTTGGGTTGATGCATTCGGCTTTGCAAACAGCAGAACATTTTCCGCAACTGTTGCAGGCAGTTTTATCAAGCCTGATGCGGAACAGGGAATATCTCGCAAAAATGGCCAGAAAGGCTCCTACTGGGCACAAAGTGTTGCAATATAACCGGCCTCTTTTTAAAGAAAGGATTAATAGTCCGAGTGACCAAACCAATGCAACAATAAGGGCTGCTTTATTAACCGCCACCCATTTAACGGGAGCAAGCCCGTAAACATTGGCATAGGTCAACGCTTTTGATGCAATGTTGTTAATTAAAACGACGATCGGGCTGAACAGGTTATGGAAAATTTTCCCGAAAGCACTGTAAGGATCAAGCAGGTTAATCAGCAGGATGCTCCCCGTCAGCAGTGAAAGTATGACGACTGCCATCAGTCCGAAACGGAGCCAGTTAAGCGGTTTTTTAAATTTGTAAATGGTCTTCCGGGGAGACAATTTCCTGGCCATAAAGGAAAACAGGTCCTGTAAAGTCCCCAGCGGGCATAATGTTGAACAATATATCCTTCCAAATAACAAGGTCAGGATAATGATAACCACGAAGCCAAGTGCAACGGGAGCGAGAGTTGCCACAAACTGAACAACGGAGGGGATGAACTGTAAATACAAAAAGGCATGGGTGGCTTCGCTGAAGACCTTCCCGGTGAAATCGAGGAACAAAACAGCGATGACCGTAAAAAACAAGAGAGAAAGTAAAATCCGCAGTTTTTTCAGTCGGCCCTTTCGCATGTTCAAAGGATGATCCGGTGTACATTAAGTTGATCCAGTGACATCTTTCCGATGCCCATGGAATCAGCGATACCGATATAAGGCACATCTTCCGGGTCGATCCCGAAAAGTTTAGCTGATGCGGCATCGGCAGCGACCATATCGGTTGAGATGATCATGGATTTCATCAGGCTGACATCGGCTTCAGAAACGCCTCTCGGACCGTTTTTCATCATCACACGGTAAGCATCGACAATATTAAGAGTGGGCTTTTTAGCATAGGTTGCATAGTCGGCAATGCATTGGTGAAGGTCGTTACGGTGCCAGAAAGAACGGTCCCATACCACGCCCATAAGGTTTTTCATCGTTACCGTCAGTTTAGCGGAGCTATGGCATTTTAAAACCGGCATATTGATGAAAACATCTGATTCAAGGATTAATTCATGAACTTTAGCCGTTTTAAGGTTCTTACCCCCTGGGATTTCAACGGTTTGATAGTAGTTCTCCGCATTTCCCGGGGCAATTTTTCCGCCGGCATCTTTGACAGCTTGTTCAATGCCACTGGTGGCATAACAGCGGTCCCATTTGTCGCAGGTATTATCAAAAACATAAACCTCTTTAGCGCCGGCCTGCAGGCATTGCTGGATAACCCTTTTCACCAGTTTTGGGTTGGTATTGCCGGCCCTTTCAGGTAACACGTCCCAGCCAATATTGGGTTTGACTACCACGGTCTGTCCTTTCTGAACGAAGGCTTTCATTCCGCCCATTGCTTCAATGGCCTGATCGAACATGATGTCGGCTTCTCCGCCTTTAATGGCGACCAGGTCAAATGGTAAAGGAGCAAGGGGCATGCCCCAGAGTTTTTTATTGAAGGGTACTGAAAGGGAAGCCCCGGCAAAGGCCGCTGCGCTGATCCCTTTCCATATAAACTCACGCCTTTTCATGATTGAGGTGTATTACGTTTAAGCAGGCTAAATTAAATATATTTGGAATAACCTTGGGATTTCTTAGTAAGAAATTGTCTTTTAATCTTTTAACCACTTAGTGCCTTAGTGGTTTTCAGGAACTTTTGTAAGTATCTATATTGATATCCATTCCATATAGAAGATGGTACCTAAACAATTCAATTTAATTCATTATATTCGTCTCTTCAAACTGACCAAAATGTCGCCAGGCATTCTTTGGTTACTGCACATCTCAATTAAAGCCGCAAATTGATAATGATTAATTGACTTTCAGGTTACTGAAGGTAATTAATTAGTATTAAAAGTTCTTTTTAAAACGGCTGTCATTAACCTGTATGTAGGTTATTCTATTTTAATCCAAACTCCTGAATTGATTAGTTTACCGTTTTGAGTAACAGAATAAGGATAATATCCGCTCTCAATTTGTTGCAGGTCTATATAAGTAGTAAGGCCATCAAGCTTTTCCTGAACGATTTTGTCTCCTTTTTGATTATAAACCTGAATGATGCAATTTTTAAGTTGTGTGCGGACGATAAAGTAATCTTTGCCGGGATTGGGATAAATTATAACTCAAGTTTCGCAGTAAAAACACGTGCTTTATTTAATATGTTAATAACAAGATGATAACTTAGGGTTAAAAATGTGGGTCATGTTATGTAAGTAATTAAATTTAAGTTGCTTACAAAAAATAA